>JAGCSE010000157.1 GCA_017964325.1 Victivallales bacterium
AGAACACTTGTGCTTCCGGATGCATTCTTTTTCTTCTTGATGTACATGCCTCTAATATAGTCGAGGCCCCCCATTTTGGCAATGCAAAAGATTATAACATGTTGCAAATAAACGATGTTCTTGTTCAGACATCAAAAGTCTACGGAAAACAGGAATACGAGGATTTGGCGCGGATTGCAAAGGAGAAGGGAATGTCTATTGACGAAGTGGTTAAAAAGATTGGATTATAAGGACATAGCTCTTATAAATTTTGTGCCTTTTAGCACATAATTCCTGTACCGCTGTGTTCCTGCCGTCCCTTCGAGGCTTCTAGATTTTCTATAGCTTACATCACGCGTTTGGTCATTTTGAGGGCGAAGGCGTGAAGGGCATCGCGGCAGGGGGAGGGAGGAAGCGTGCTTTCAAGCAGCGACAGCGCGTTGGAAATGCAAGATTCGGCGTCAGACTGGACGGAGGTGAGGGGGGAGCCGTCCATCAGGCCACGAACGGTGGCGATGTCTTCCTGGGCGATGTCGTGGCATCCGAGCAATGTACGTAGATAGGCGGACGGTTCGTCTGGAAGCATGCGGAGGGCGCGGCAGGCGAGGAGGGTGCGTTTGCCTTCTCGGATGTCGGAGCCAATGGGTTTGCCGAGCTTGGCCTCGTCGCCGTAAATGCCGAGAATATCGTCTTGTAATTGGAATGCAAGACCGCAGTCGTGTGCGAATTGACCCAAGGCGAGAGCGGTTTGGCTGGCTTCGATGGGCAGATTTTCGCCCAATGCGGCCCCTGCTTCCGCGCAATATTTCAAGAGGGCGCCTGTCTTGCCGGAAATCATTTTCATAACTAGTTTGTCTGTAATCTCTTCCCATTTTATGTGGCTCATTTCGACGTCGAGCTGTTCGCCGGCGAGCAGGTTCTGCGTGAGTTCGCCTGTCATGGCGTGGACGACTGACAAAAGCGTTTCAGCGGAAACGCCTTGCAGTTCGAACAGCTTTTCCGTGGCGCGGGCTTGGAGGGAGTCACCCGCGAGAATCGCGGCACTGATGCCGTAATCATTTGCAACATCAGTGGATAGTGACCATGCGGCTTGCCCGAGACGTGCGCCGAGGATATGACCGGTTGGGTTGCCGCGGCGGAAATCGTCATGGTCGATCACATCGTCGTGGATGAGTGTCCATGTATGGAATTCTTCGACGGCGACAGCGGCGGGCAGGAGTTTTTCGACGTCGCCGCCGACGGCTTGTGCGCACATCAGAAGCAGGCATGGGCGGAGTCGTTTGCCGCCGCCTTGCAGGTAGCCGTTGATAATTTCGTAGAGATGGGCGGGGAGCTCACTTTTCAGGAAAGCCATTTCGGCGGACAGAGTCTCAAGAAACAGATTTCGAAGATCATCAAATGTTTTCATAATAATTTGTATTTTTTTATAATATAAGGAAAGATTTGTTCATCATTTTCAATTGAAAATTCCAAAAAGCAGATATGTTAATATATTGAATGGTTTTCGTTTTTTCAACAAAAATCCAAACGGCAGGTAATTATGACAGACAAGAACGCATTACTGAAGATATTGGAGCCCAATGGACAAGAACACATTCTGAAGTTTTGGGACGCGCTTAACGAAAAGCAGCGCGATCAGTTGGCGCAGCAGATACAGGAAATCGACTGGCCGACGGTGACACGTTGGGCTCAGGATGCGCTCAAAGGCGAATCCGCGCCGATTCCATTCGACAGGCTGACTCCTGCGCCGTATCATGCGCTGGTGCCAGAAACGGACGATGAAAAGGCTTTTCAGGCAAAGGCTTATGCGCATGGAGTTGAGTTGTTGAAGGCTGGCAAAGTGGCGGCTTTCACAGTGGCTGGTGGTCAAGGGACACGTCTCGGCTACGACGGACCGAAGGGCACGTATAAAGTCTCGCCCGCGATGGGCAAATCGCTGTTTCAGATATTTGCAGAATCGTTACAACGCAATCAGGAGAAGTACGGTTGCAAGTTTTCGTGGTACATCATGACGAGTAAGATTAACGATGCGGAGACGCGGGCGTTCTTTGAGGCGAACAACTATTTCGGGTTGGAAAAGTCTCAAGTCATGATGTTTACACAAGCGACACTGCCCGCGTTTGGCATGGATGGAAAGGCATTGTTGGCGGAAAAGGACTCGTTGGCACTGTCGCCCAACGGCCATGGCGGTTCGTTCGCGGCGTTGCGTGATTCGGGAGCGTTGGCGGATATGCAGAAAAAGGGCGTGACCATTCTGTCATACTGGCAGGTTGACAATCCGTTGATCAAAGTCATGGATCCGCTGTTCATCGGAATGCACGATTTGACGCAATCGGACATGAGCTCCCGCGCGCTCATCAAACGCAATTATGCGGAGAAGCTCGGCCATTTCTGCATTTTGGACGGCAAGATGATTATTGTGGAATATTCAGACATGCCTGTCGAACTTGCGAAGCAGGAAGACAAGCCTGGGCGGCTGGCATATCGTGCGGGGTCGCCCGCGATGCATGTATTGTCTGTTGATTTCATCGACAGGATTACGTCTGGCAAGCTGGAGTTCAACCCGCACCGTGCCAACAAGAAAGTTCCGTATCTTGATGACAATGGGAATCTAGTGACTCCAGCAACACCGAATGCCATCAAGCTGGAGTTCTTCCTGTTCGATGCGCTGCCGCTGGCGAAGAATCCGTTGGTTCTGGAGGCTAGCCGCGAAGAACAGTTCGCCCCCGTGAAAAACAAGGAGGGCGAAGATTCGCCCGCCTCCTGTCGTGCAGCGTATTTGGCGCGTGGACGCAAATGGCTGCGTGCGGCGGGAGTCGTTTTGCCGGAGGGCATGGAAGTGGAGCTTTCGACGAAATCCTTTGTCGATGAAGACGATGTGAAGGCGTTTGTGAAGGGCGGTCATCTGCCGCCGCTCAAACCAAACTGCATCAACTATGTGGAATGAAAATTTTTTTGAAAAAAATATTTTTTTGTTTAGAAAAAAGAAAAAAGCTAAACTATAGGATACAAAGCGCGCATAGAGGAGATGAACGACGAAATGGTGAGGGGAAGTTGAGGAGAGCATCATTTTCGTCGTTACTCCATGTATATCATTGCCTTGGGTTGGGGAGGCTTTTCGGATTGGAAACGAAATTAATATATTCGGAATAGCAAAATAAAAGTCAAAGGTGAAGAGAATGTTTGACAATTGGTTCACGACGAGATGCATGACCTTGGTTGACAGCGACGGATATGCTTTGCAAGGTGAGGCGAAGACGTTGGCGAATAAGGCGTTGGACGATGCGAAGCTTGCGAAGTGCAAGGTTTGGGCGGACAAGGAATGCCTCATGTGGAAAAAGGCTCCGGGGCTGTTTTCGAAGGACGAACCGCTGGTGGATGCACAGGGCAACCGCCTTCGCATCTGCGGTCATCTGGTCAAGAGCAAGGCCAATTATTGCAGCAAATGTTCTGCCGACGCGCCCGGCGGATGGTGGCGCTGTGGCGAATGCGGCAAGCCGGTCGGCAACGAGAGCACGAATTGCCCTCATTGCGGGCATCCGCTGCATCCGGAGATGCGGCAGGACTTGTCAACGGGCAGTTGGCGGCAGCGGCAGGGGGTGTTCGCGGAACGCTTTGACTTGTCAGACCTTAATGTGCTGATTCCGTATGGCTTGAACATTCAGGAGAACCAGCGTGGATTGCTTCTTGAAGGCGGTGAGCTGACGCAGGTGCTGGAGCCCGGGCATTACGCCTGCGAAGATTTCAGGTCGGAGGAAGTGAAAAAATACGGGGAGCATTGCATCATTTTTGTCGATATGTCTGAATTTTCCCTGCCGTTGAACCTCACCAAGGTTTGGACGAAGGGCAGCATGACCTGCGACGTGCACCTTGAGCTGACGTTGCAGATCGTCTCCGATCTTGCGCATGGCAAGTCGTTCATCAGGAACCTGATGGGGCGTCGGCTGCTGTTCGAGACCGGGCAGGAGACGATTCCATACGAACTAGGGTATAGCGAAATCATGCATGTTCTTGAGCAGATGACGGACGACGTGGTGCGTCGGTTCTGCGTGGACAAGACCGTTGATGAATTGTTCAAGGACGATTCCTTGCGCAAGGAGCTTGAGGACAAGGTGAAGTCCGAGCTGCAGGGGCGGCTTGATTCGCTGGGCCTATGCCTTGTGCGGCTTGGCAAGCTTGACTTTAAGTCCGAAACGTTTGACAAGCTGCGCGAGCAGGAGGGCGAAGTGGAGGAGCAGCGCCGCCGGAACGAGTTCATGCTTGCCGCGGACGACATGGCGAACGACGCGACGAAACGCAAGATGCTCACCGAGCAGGAGATGGAGGACTACATGGCGGATCTGGCCAAACGGGCCAAGATCAGCGATGGCGAACGGGAGCGCGAACTGGAGCGCGTCAGACGCAAGTGGCAGTATGACAGGTTGTTGGAGGAATATACATACGACAGCGACTTGGCGGATGAGAAGCGGCGCAGGGAGATGAAGGTCCGTCTGGATGAGCTGAACAACAAGATTGTTCTGGATGACAAGGAGCGCGAGGCGAGATACAAGGCTCGCCTGGAGGAGCTTAATCGTGACATTGAATATTCCAAGACGCGTCGGGATGCGGACTACAAGCAGAGACTGGCGGGAAAGCAAAACGAGTATGACATGGCACTCATGGAGGAGAAAATCCATGAAGTCAACCGCCGCATCGAGGAGGCGGACGATGACCATCATCGCAAATTGAAGAATGCGAATATAATGCAGGATCTGCGCCTTAAGATTGAAAAGGAAAGGGCGGAGATCATGCTGAAGAAGGAGAGGGAAGAAGCCGAGATAGAGATCGCGAAAAAACGGGAAGAGGTGGAGATAGAGACCACAGATAAATGGCTTGATATCAAAAAAAAGAAAAACACAATTGATGCGGACAAGGCCGACCGTGATGCGGATACGCGGATAAAGGAAGACGATGCTGCGGCACAAAGAAAAGTTACTATTGCGCAAGGACTTAATGGCGTTAGTGCAGAAGCCATTCTAGCTGCAGAGGGTGATTCTGGCCGACGTAGTGACATCTTGGAGCTTTATAGAATCAAAATGTCCGCCGCAGAGAAGAAAGGTACGTCGCCCGAGGCTCTTATTCTTGCGGCATTGGCAAAGAGGGGGGATCCTGAAGCGTCTGAAGTTGTTGCCCGTATGGATCGTGAACATCGTGCGGAGATGGACAAGGCCGTGCAGGAAAACAAGCAGTTGTTTGAAGATATGCTGAAGATGAATGAACGGATGTTCAACCAGGTCGTCGAGAATTTCAGCCGTCCCGCTCCAGGCAACACCACCACCCAGATAATCAAATAAACGATGACTATTCAAGAATAGTTATACACTGAAGGTAAAATAACGATCAGATTATGAAATGTCCTAAATGCCATACAGAAGTCGATTCGGATGCCAGATTTTGCCCAAATTGCAGAGAGAGGCTTGGAGGGAAGGCAGCAGGGGGCGCTGGAGCATCTGCGGATGTTCCTGATGCGGAGGAACATCCGCGTCTGGAGAAGAACGCCAGCGAAGGAGGATTTTGGGGAAGTGCCCTATCCAGTGTTTTGACAGGTACAGATGGCAAGTCTGTGAAAGTGAGTGAAGGCGAAGCAGGCCGATATGACGGCGTTGATTCTTCTTCGCGTGCATTTGACTCTCTTGATGGCGAAGGCAATCCCTTTTCGGACAAATCATTGGATGGCAAAATAAATGGGAAGCTGGGAAGGTTGGATGACGCATCATTGGATGACAAGATAGATGGAAAACAGGGAAGGTTGGATGACGCATTATTGGATGACAAGATAGATGGGAAGCTGGGCAAGCAGGAAGAGGGAAAGTCGCCCATCAAAATGCAAAATATTGTCCATGAAGACCGTTCCGCCTGTGCTTATTTAAAAGTCGAATACAATTACAATGTCCTGGCGATTTCGGGATTTAACAGTGTGATTCAATTGCGTTTGACTCCTTTGAAAAATACGTTGCGAGGCTTGCGTCTTTTTTGGAAATTCGATGATGACAAAATGAAGGAGAAGGAGGTGGACGATGTTTTGGAAGTAGGGACCACAATTCCTATAAATTTGTCTTTTAGAAAGGAGAGGCCTGGTGCTTACGAGGGCAATTTCTTTTTTCTTTGTGAGACGACTGATGGTGTACAGCGTTTTAAATTCAATGAGTTGTGTCCCGTGTATGATAGTGAAGAAAGAGCCAAAGCGGGGAATTTTACGTTTTTCATTGACAACAATGCAACACAAGCGGCGGATATCAGAAACAATGCCATAAACATTGCCTCACAGCAGCAATTTACTGTCAACCAACTGCTTGATGAACTCAGGAAGATGCCGCAGTTCGGCACGAAAAACCTTCGCGTGGTCAAAAAGCAATTTGAAGAAGAAATGGATGTTGTCTCTCCGTCTAATTCCAATACTGTATTTAATTCCAATACTGTGATGGATCGTGTATTGCTGACCATAGGGGGGCACAATCTGTTTGTTCTTGGAAAAAAGTCGGTGAAGATGGGGCGTTCCGAACAAAAAAATGACCTTGTCGTGCATATTCCCGGTATTCCACAAAATGAGAAACCTAACAGCACCGTTAGTTCCTGCCATGGTGTCATGAATATTGCCGGGGAATGTGTCAGTTTTAAGGATACCAGTACATTTGGCTCGCGGATCAGTGGACAGAGTAATTGGTTTATAAAGGAAGAACGGCAATTACCCGTTGATTGCTTGACTGGTTTAAGGTTGGGCAACGTCAAATTGCAAATGGCGCCATGTCTTTGCACACGCAAAACAAAAGAAGCAACATGCAGAGGCTGCCAGGCATTGGATGGAAATGTAAGCTCTGTGATTCTCAAACACATAGATAATGTATCCGAAAGCTATTTGATAGTTCCGTATTGCTGTGATCTTGGGTGCGTATTGCCTTCGGTGGCTGGCTGGACGCTTTTCCGTAAAGACGGTGGCTTTGTCATCAGGACGCCTGACCAGCAGTTGCATAAGCTGCATCCTGGGCTGAGCCTGCAGTATGGTGAGCAGACAATGGAAGTCAAAGCTTTCAAGCAGTGAATCATCAATAGTATAAAATTGAGAATATACAGCGATTTGTTGAATTACAAAAACGAAAGGAAGGAAAATGAAGAAGCGGATTTTGATGTTGGGTATTTGCATATTGGAGGCAGTGGTGTTTTGTGGTTGTAAACACAGCAATATCAATGAAACAAAGATCAATATTATTCAGCAAGAAGATGTCAAGATCAATGCAAATACGGCACGATGACGGTCAATGTCTATATTTGATTCATTGAAGAATTAATATAAAAAAACAAAAAGGAAGAAACATGAAAAAGCAGAATTTGATGTTAGGTGTTTGCGTGTTGGCGGCGGCGTTGTTCTGCGGATGCAGATCAACCAATAAAAATGCAACGAATCTCCAAATAATTCATCCAAAGGCAGTTGTGATTAACACAGGTGCAGAGCAAGGTTCTCTGCCTATCGACCCTCAGTTTAACGTAACAGGAGGGGATGAGGTCAATGGTGAATCTTTGACAGTACTTGCGGAACATCATGACAAGCTGCGTCTGTTCATCAGCGGCGAAGGCGCGACAGCGTCTGAGCGTCTTCTTGCCGATCGTCTGACCTTCCAGACGACGAGCGGCGTGGCGTCCGATGTCGCGGAAGTGTTGAACAAACAGAGTATATCGGATATCGTCTTGCGCATCAGGCCGCATCTGGTTACGGTTGATCATGACGGCAACTATTGGCGCATGAACTGCGAGATATCCGCAGAACTTCGTGGCAACAACATGATTCGTACTTTTGCCTCCAAAACTTTTAAATTTGAGGCTCCTCAACGTGTGTTGGGATTGGAGAAGGCCGAGTCGCAGTTTGACGCGGCGGGCGGAAAGGCGGTCGCCGAATGGACTGCTGCCGAGTTGCGGAAAGTGTTCGAGGAAGAAATCGGTGTTTCTCAGCTTGCCATCAGCTTGCCTGGTAAATCGCGCAACACTGTTGATGACAGCCGTTATATTCAGGATATTGGTGCCAAGTTGCAGAAATTAAACGGACTTGTCAGTTATGAGTTGACGGGGAAGGACAGCCAGAAGGGGCTGTGCGTTTTCCGTCTAGTGTATTTCCGCAGCAGCTTCCCCACTGGAATTTCGACGCATGTCAGTGCTGTATTGAATGCCCCTGCGAAAAATAAATGACAGAAGGAGGAATAAACATGAAACGGATTATCATATTGTTTATCGTGCTATGCTGCGTCTGGCGGGTATCCGCGCAGACGGCAGAGTGGGAGTTTGACAAAATGGCCGTGCGGGAAGCTGTCGGCAAGTCTGAAAGCAGCCTGAAGAACGCGACGTTCGATAAGAAATTGCCTATTGCTCTGCTTCCGCTGAAGGGAGATGTGAACGGCGAGGTGGCCGCCGCGTTGAAGACTCTTTTGACAAATGTCGGCTTCAATTGCGTGGAAGGCAAGGAAGACCCGATGTGGGATGAAATCATCAGGGAAGTGGAATGGGACGAGCGGAAGGACGACATTCTGGATGAACGTACCATCGTACGTTTCGGGCGTCTGCAAGCTGCCAAGATATTGATTTACGGCGGCATCCGCACCATTGACCGCAATGAGAACCGTGTGTATGCGGAAATTGATTTGCATGCCACGAACTTGACAACGAAGCAGCACATTTGGGGAGGGACGTTCGCAAGCCGCGTCTATTTCGGGCTGAATGTCAACGGAATCATTTCGCTGGACGTCAATTTGAAGAATCTGCTGAAGAAGAATTTCAACGAGGCGCGCGATTCCATGCAGCAGCCAGCGGCGGCGACAAGGCTCGCATCCATCAGGTCAGTGGCTGTCGTTCCGCTGGTCGGCGATATTGACCAATACATGACTGGGTTGGCCGTCGATATGTTAACGGGGACGAACCATCCCACGAAGACGCCGTTGGTGCCGTCGCTTCTTGAGACACGCGTGGCAGTCCGCAACCACAGTCTGCCGTGCGATGCGGTATTCTATGGTTACATTCGTGATTTGAGCAGGACTCCGTTTGTTTTCCGTCAGCTTCCGAAGGAGGAGAAAGTTGAGGCGGTCTGCACATATCATGCGGACATCCAACTGTTTTTGGAAGATGCTGCGTCTGGCTCGGTTTTGTGGAGCAAGACTGTGACGATGGCGGAGGAATACCGTGAAGAGCGTGACATGTCGAATGATGAACTCAGGAAGGTGTTGACGGAGCAGGATGAGCGTAATACGTTCAAACGCGTGCTTTTGGACAAGGCAGAGAAGGATGGCACGTTCAGGCAGGCGGAACAGGAGATGCACGCAGGAGTTGTGGCGGCTCGGGCTGCTTTGGCCGCCGGCAGATATGCTGAGACGCTCATTCATGCGGAGGGCGTACTGAACAGGGCGGATGACGACGAAACGGCCGCCAAATGGAAGAAGGAAGCTCTTACATTGAAGCAGAGCGCGGAAGTGAAGCTGAAGGCGTACAACATCGCTCAGATTGACAAGGAGATTGAGGAGGCCGTGAAGACCGCCCGCGAGGCGAAAAAGAACGGCAAATGGGATGATGTGCGCCTCAATGCCGAAGCTGCATTGAGAATCGTCGGCGGTAGCGAGACGGCTAACAAGTGGCGCATCGAAGCGAAATCTCTGTTGGAGGAAGCTCGGAAATGGAAGGCCGACCAGGCACTGTCCAAAGTCGATACGGAAATCGAAGGTTTGGTGAAAACAGCACGCGCTGCGATGGCGGCTCGCCGTCTGGACGAGGCGTTGATTTATGCTAAGATGGCCTTGCGGATGAAAGGTGGCACGGCGAAGGCTGAGCAGCTGCGGAGCGAGGCTTCGAAACTGGTGACGGACATTGAGTCAGACGTGGTTGGCCTGAAGAACGAACGTGTTGACAAGGAGATGAAGGGCATGGTGGAGGCCGCCCGTAACGCCATGCAGCACAAAGATCGTCTTGGTGAAGCTTTGGTATATGTAAAAATTGCCACAGCCATTGACGGTGGAAGTGAAGTAGCCGAGAAATTACGGAATGAGGCAACCAAGTTGGCCATTGATATAGCCGACATGATAGGAAATGTGGAAATAGACGATGTGCTTAAAGAGGTGAGGGGATTCATTTCGAAGGCATACGATTCGTATCATGGTGGCAAGCTTGAAGATGCCCTCGTTTATTCAGAATCTGCAATGAATGTGAAGGGGGCCAGTACGACAGCAGATTGGTTGAAAACGGTGGCTGCTTCCCTTCACCAGCGGATAGAGTGGGCGATTCAGGATCGTGAAATAACCAATGCCTTTATGAAGGCAAAGGAACTGTTTGACAAGGATGACCTTGACAAGGCTTTGGGATATGCCAGACAGGCGGCTGGTATGATTGCTCATTCTGCAATGGCGACGAATCAGAAGGCCGGGGCGGAAGCTCTTGTGAAAACCATTGAAGAAAAGAAAATTGCAATTGAGACGGGAGAGAATGGGAAGACATTTATGGAATTAGTGAAGACGGTGTCGATAGTCGCCCTGTGCATTGTTGGGGTCGTGGCATTGCTGATTCTTGCCAAAATGTGGATGTCGAGCAAAAATATCAGATAGGAGCAGTGAATATGGCCGGCGACGATTGGCGCGAGGCACGCAAGAAATACATGGTTTCTTCGCAGAAGAGGGAACCTGAAGTCGGCAAGGCACCTGAACCGCAGGATGTTGGCGGAAGGCGGGATTCCGTTCTTCCGCCGAAGCAAAGCGATAGAGTGCAGGCTTCTCCTGCTTCGTCGATTCAAGGTGGCGGAGCGGGGAAGGCCATTGCGGTTGCGACGGTCTTGCTGGTGGGGCTTATTGCGTTGATTGTCCTAGTGGTCCATTCCATGAACGGTGGTGAGAGCGGCGGGAGTCCTCTCCCCGTCATCATCGCCGTCGCCGCGATTATGTTGCTGGGAGGGATTGTGCTGATTGCTTTGCTTGTCCGTGCCATGAAAGGTGGTGAAAACGTCATGAGTCATATAGATGGCGATGCAGCCGTAGTGGGAAGGGGAGCTGTTGTTGTCGATTCTGCGCGGCAGCTTCAAAGTGTCGTTGACAAGCGTCAGCATGCCGTAGGGCTTGTGATGTTCTGCGCGAAATTGCGGAATGGAACTGCGGTTGCCGAGCCGATTGGCACGGCTTGGGCCTGTGCATCGGACAAGTTTGCGACGAATGCCCATGTAGCGGATGCGTTGCGTACAATGTCTCATGAGTTGCTGTTGAATTTGGGCCAAGGAGTCATTCTGGGAGAGATTGGAGATGAGTTGTTTCAAAAAGGCGGGGCAGGGGAGGATATGAGTTCGGAGCAGAAGCAGCTTGCGGCTCAACGGATATTGGAGGCATACAAGGAGAAAATCGGAGAGGAGGCCTTTGTTGAGAAACTGGAGGCCGCAGTAAATCTGGTGGTGGAGAATTTGGATAAATTCGTCAAGGAGATGGAGGTGGAGATTCGCATCAACGGGAAACAGAATGTTTCCGTTCCTGTGACAAAGGTGCAGGTGCATCGTAAATACGGGATGTCTGGCACGAAATTTAATCCAGATGTTGCGTTGCTGACTGTTGGTTCCAAGGTGAATGACTGTTTTCCTGTTGCGAATAGGAACAGTTTGAAGAGCATGAAGCAGGGGATGCCAATAGCCTTCCTTGGTTTTCCCATGGAGAATCTTACGGCTGGAAATGTCAATTGCGAGGCTCCTGTGGCGACCATGCAGACAGGCATCGTATCTGCACTGTCTGATTTCGAGATGAAGGATGTAGGCTTTGAAGGTAACTACTTGATAAGGCATAACTTACCTTCGACAGGCGGAGCCAGCGGGAGTCCGATTTTCAATACCGACGGAGAGGTGGTCGCACTGTTGCACGCCGGCAATATTGATATCAAATTCATGTTGGATGAATCGCAGGAGAAGGCAGTGTTTATGCGGTCTCCTCATGCCGCGCAGGTGAATTTTGGTGTAAGGGTCGATCTTTTGGAAGGAGTGGGGGAGCCAGTACCTTTACGCAAATGGCTTTTGGAGGATTAAGGCAAAAGCAGTGACTATTCCATGCAAGCAGTAATATAAGATAGGAAATAAATATGGGCGAAAACAATTGGCATGATGAACGCGAAAAATACAAAGTGCCTTCCCAGAAGGGAGGTGTGACCGAAAAGACAACTGAACCGCAAGGCAATGAGCCGCAGAGTCCTCCACCATCACCTAATGGCGGCGAGGCGTGGAAGATTGTCGTTGTCTTGGTGTTTTTGATGTTTGGACTTGCTACACTGATAGTTTCGGCTGTCTATGTCTTTGGAAAAGGCAGGGGAGATGACAGCAACAAGTCAGGGAAGACGTTGCTGGTCAATGAAGGTAGCGGGAGTACGGCGACAACGGTTGTTGCCGCCGATTCGGCGAAGAAATTGCAGGAGGTTGTGGACAGGCATCAGCATGCCGTGGGTTTGGTGGTGTTTTGGGCGACTTTGGAGACAGGAGATGCAATAACCGAGCCTGTTGGCACGGCATGGGCCTGTGCACCGGACAAATTCGCGACCAACGCCCATGTGGCACAGGGGTTGTCTATGAATTGTCGCAAGCTGCTGGTGAATTTGGGTTGCAGGATTATTCTGGTAGAAATTGAAAAGACGGGAGCACTCAAAAAGGGTACGAAGGACAGTCAGTCTGCGGAAAACGAAGAAGATGAAGAGACTGATGAAAAGAAATTGCAGGCGTACAGGGAGAAGATTGGCAAAGATGCCTTTGCTGCTAAGTTGAATACCGCCATGAATCTGGCGTTGAAAAACATTGTGAAGGACATGGGTGTGGAAATCCGCATCAATGGGAAAAACAATGTCTCCATTCCCGTGACGATGGTGCAAGTGCATCGCAAATACGGAATGCCAGATACGAATTTTGATCCAGATGTTGCTATGCTGATCATTGGCTCAACGGTGGATGACTATTTCCCATTGGCGAAAAGGGACAGCCTGATGAATATGAAGCAGGGGATGCCGATTGCCTTCCTTGGTTATCCCATGGAGAATCTATACGGAGGAAATGTCAATTTGGAGTCACCAGGCGCGACTATGCAGACGGGCATTGTATCTGCGATGTCCGACTTTACCTTGAAGGACGTTGGCTTCGAGGGCAACTACTTGATACGCCATAACTTGCCCACAGCAGGAGGAGCCAGCGGAAGTCCGTTGTTCAATGCAGACGGCGAAGTGGTTGCTCTGGTATTCGGCGGCAATATGGAACTGAAGAAATCGCAGGAGAACGTTGTGGTTGGAAGGACGCTGAATGCCGCACAGGTGAATTTCGGCGTAAGAGTCGATTTACTGGATGGTATGGGGGATGCGGTGTCAATAGACAAATGGCTTTGGGGAAATTGATTTGGAGAAAGCTAAACGCCTAAAGCAAATACATGTTATGTAGAACTTTAGGCGTTGGCTGGATATTCAAGCGGCTCTGGAAATACTAGTATGCTAGATTTTTCCAGGAATGCCACGCTGAACGTGGCGATCACACTGGGGGGCATTCATTTTTGCTGCATTTCGAGCAGAACGCCGGCAGGACCGGCGGGAATGACGAGGCGGTGGCGCCAGAAGATTGCGCGGTCCGGAATGCAGGGGATGTCGTGCCAACAGCGGTTCTCCAGCCGTTTCGGATGGGCGATGTC
>JAGCSE010000158.1 GCA_017964325.1 Victivallales bacterium
GGGACGGGTGAAAAATGGCATTGATGATGCACCAAAATCCGCAATGACGTGCTGGCCAAGGCTCTCAACTACATGCGCTTCATTGAGGAATGGGGAAGCGGCCTGCGCCGCGTCAACAAGGTCTTCGCCGACTATGGACTTCGCGACATCTCATTGGAGGATGCCGGATTTGCCGTCAAGATGATTGTCCACAGGTCTGTGGCTGAAAAATCTGCCTCCAACTCAGGAGATGAGCCTGTAAATTCCCCAAATACTGGCAAAAATCGGAAGAATGAGCCGATAAATGAGCCGGTAAATTCCGATTTTACCGGCAAAAAACTGAAGAATGAGCCTGTAAATGAGCCTGTAAATGAGCCTGTAAATGAGCCTGTAAATCCCGATTTGACTGGCAAAAAACAGAAGAATGAGCCTGTAAATGCTGTCTATCGCGCCATCAAGAGCAATCCAGGCATAAATATGCCAGCCATCATGGTAATTGTCGGGAAAAGCAGGGCAACCATCAAACGTGCCATTGTCGAATTGAAGACGCTGGGAAAAATCGAGTTCCGTGGGGCTCCAAAGACTGGCGGGTATTACTGCAAGGATGAGCGTCATGCCTAACCCAACCCACACATCCGGCCCCCAACCTGCGGAACTGATGGCCTAATCGAAACAAGGAGCATAATGCCATGAAAAAGAACTTTGGAGTGAAGAACTGGATGTTCCCGATGCCCGTGCTGATGATCGGCACGTACAACGAGGACGGGACGCCGAACATGATGAATGCAGCCTGGGGTGGAGTCACCCTGGAGGACCAGATCACCATCTGCATCGACACCTCTCACAAGACCTGGGCGAACATCGCCGCACGAAAGGCGTTCACGATCGCCTTCGGCACCGCGGAAACCGTGGCCTCCTGCGACTACCTGGGCATCGTTAGCGGGAACGACATCGCGGACAAGGTGGCGAAGAGCGGCTTCACCGCAGTGAAGAGCGAGTCCGTCGATGCGCCCGTGATGGCGGAACTGCCGCTGGTGCTGGAGTGCGAGCTTGTCTCGATGAACGAGGAGAACTGCAACGTGGTGGGACGCATCGTCAACTGCGCCGTCGAGGAATCCGTCCTGACGGACGGCAAGCCCGATGCCGCGAAGATGAGGCCAATCTGCTTCGACCCGTGCCAGCACGTCTATCGCCTGATGGGCGAGACGGTTGCCAAGGCATTCTCCTGCGGGAAGGCACTGAAAGGCTAAATGCGCGTGAGAGCCTACAAATTGGCCTGCTCCGTCTTGACGGCTTTCCCCTTGTCTTGCGCCTCAAGCTGTTCATGCTTGGCCGTCATCCTCCGCAGGACCGAGGCGACAAGACAGACGGCCATCTGGATGTTCAGCGGAAGCTTGCGGAAGTTTTTGTAGGGATCGGAATGATGAGTTTGACGATTGGACATAGTTGCTCCTGGTTGAATCGGTTTTCGCAGTCTTCGTGGACGCGGACAATGATTTGCCATCGCTTTGGAGAAAAGCAAGTCGAGATTGCGAAAGGAGGCGGAAAAGAATGAAGATTCTCTGCCTATAAGCTCTGCATCTGCGGAAATCAACTACTCATATTTACGGCATCTGGCTGGAAAAGTACAAACAAAAAGTTGAGTTTACACCGATTACGTGCTGAAAATGTGATTTTTTACACGAAAACTGCACGAAATTGGTGATTTTATGATTTTGACGACTTGAAGGCTTAGAAGAACTCGCCTGACATCTTTACTCTTGCCGTAACGCCCGAATGAAATACACTGCATAGACAAGTTTTTTACAACACCAGGGAGACATCATGCTTCGTCACATCACTACAATAGCAATAATCGCGATGGCAGCAATCCTTTGCGGATGCCGGACGGGCTTCACAGATGGCAGCTATTCCACAGAGGCGGAGCTGCCGCGCCTAGACGCCCTCGTGTTCAATTCCAATGGCAGCGCAATCTACGGGCAGGTCCTCGTGCCGTCGTCGCAATTCGGCAGCAGGCGTCCCTGCGCGGTTCTCTGCCACGGCTTCGCTGGCTTCACGCGATGGGATGATGTCGCGCACGACCTTTGCCGCGCCGGCATCGTAGTCGTGATTCCACACCACAGAGGCGCATGGGGCAGCGAGGGGGAATACACAGTGAGCGGCTGCATACGCGATGCGGAGAACCTGGCGGCCTGGGCGATGGGCGCGGACTTCGCCGCCAAGTATGGCGCGGACGCCAACGCCGTCTATCTCATTGGCCACTCAATGGGCGGCAACAGCGTCATAAATGCCGCCGCACGGATTAATGCCGTCAAAGGCGTAGCACTCATCGCTCCCTGCGACATTGGCTTCATGGCAGGGAGAATGTCGAAGAACAAGATGCTCTCATTCCTGAACGGCGAGGGGCTGACGGTGCTGCGCCGCGCTTCTGACGAGGCGGTTGTGGATGACATTTATGCCAACGCAGAAGCCATGCGCTTCACGAATGCGGCCAAATCGCTCGTCGGCAAAAAGGTGTTCCTGGCAACTGGCGAATACGATACCACGGTTCCAAGCGAGCCTTTGGAGGCTTTCTGGGCGGCGTTGCCGGAGAACGCAGGTGTGCGTGTGCGCAAGGCTTATCGTTGCGGCCATTCGATGATGGGCTTCCGCCGCGACCTGGCTGTTGCACTTGCCGACTTTATCCTGAGGGAATAGCCAATGGCGTTTCAATGTAAAATCGTCTTTCGCGTCTTATTGTCATACCGCCATAGCGGGATTCACCCAAACATGGGGTCAGGCAATATCTATGCGAAGTAGAACCAAAACGAGTGACGAGACTCCCTTGTTTCCAGTATGATTTCGTGCTCAAAAATCCAAAGGTCTGGTATTCGCAAAAGAGGATTCAAAAGGTCTGGCGATAGCGGTTTCACGTCATTTGCGTAGCCCTTCTCCCAATCCCCCACAAAC
>JAGCSE010000159.1 GCA_017964325.1 Victivallales bacterium
AAAAAGCAAAGGCAAAAATGATGATTTTCTTTTAATTTTTTTGCAATAAAAATGAAGAAACCCCTTCCCTTATAGCAAAACATATGGCTTACTAAAAGGAAAGGGGTTAAATGATAGATTCTGAAACTGAATCTATTCGATACCATGACAGTCGTGAATTTTTCGCGTCTTAAGTGAAACTTAACATTCTTTCCTCTGCATTCATGGTATTATTCTTCGCTATTTCGTGGGGAAAAGGAGGGCTCAAACGAATTAGTCAGTAGGTTTCTGGGCTTTGGCGCCGATGCGCAGACGGAGGGCGTTGAGGGCGATGAAGCCAGTGGCGTCCGCCTGGTGATAGACGTGGTCCTTTTCGAAGGTTACGACTTCCGAATCGTAGAGAGTATAAGGTGAGCGGCGGCCGCTGATGAAGCAGTTGCCTTTGTAGAGCTTGACACGGACTTCGCCAGTGACGTTCTTCTGGCTTTCCGTGATGGCGGCTTGGAGGAATTCGCGTTCGGGCGAGAACCAGAAGCCGTTATAGACCATGTTGGCATACTGCGGGATGAGTTGGTCGCGCATGCTCATGACTTCGCGGTCCATGCAGATGGATTCCAACGCGCGGTGGGCGTGGAAGAGAATCGTTCCGCCGGGGGTCTCATAGACGCCGCGGTCCTTCATGCCCGTGTAGCGCGTCTCGACGATGTCGATGCGGCCGACGCCGTGCTTTCCACCGAGGCGGTTGAGTTCGCGCATGATGTTGGCGGGGCTGAGCTCCTTGCCATTGACCTTGACGGGGATGCCTTTGACGAATTCGATGGTGACGTATTCGGGCTGGTCGGGAGCCTTTTCGACTGGCGTCGTCAAAACGTGGCATGTCTCGGGGGCTTCCTGCCACGGGTCTTCGAGGACGCCGCCTTCGAAGGAGATGTGGAGGAGGTTGCGGTCCATGGAATAGGGCTTCGCGGCGGAGACGGTGATCGGAATCTTGTGTTCGTTGGCGTAGTTGATCAAGTCCGTGCGGGAGCGGAATTTCCATTCGGGCGTGCGCCAGCAGGCGATGACCTTGATGTCGGGGTTGAGGGCGTATGCGGACAGCTCGAAACGGATCTGGTCGTTGCCTTTGCCAGTCGCGCCATGGCAGATGAATTCCGCGCCTTCGGCCTTGGCGACATCGACAAGATGCTTTGCGATGAGCGGGCGTGCGATGGAGGTGCCAAGGAGGTACATATTTTCATAAATGGCGTTGGCCTGGAACATGGGGAAGATGTAGTCTTTTGCAAATTCTTCCGTCAAGTCTTCGATGTATGATTTGACGGCTCCCGTGGCGTACGCCTTTTCATGGAGTCCGTCCAGTTCTTCTTCCTGGCCGACGTTTGCGCAGTAGGTGATGACTTCGGCGTTGTAGGTCTCCTGGAGCCATTTGAGGATGCAGGATGTGTCCAGACCGCCGGAATACGCGAGTACGACTTTCATTTCAATTCTCCGTTTTTGTGTTGTAGGGGTTCTGCTTTCACAGGTAAAATACCATTATATATAATATAAGCGGGAATCGTCTTTTTTCATGCTTTTTCAGGCTTTCAAAATGAAAGGCGAAGCATTGATTCCGAGCGGGCGGAGGGCGTAGTCATACGTGAACATATCTCCTGCTGTCCGCCAGGCGTTGGGGCCGATCCAGCGGATGCGGCCGTTGAGGTGGATTGGGCCGAAGGAGTTCTCCCGATTGCCGAAGAGAGTGATGTCAAGCTGGTGGTCGCCGGCGGCGAGCCTGCCTAGCGGCAGTTGGAACGGTGAGAAGGCGATGTCACCGGCGGGCTTGCCGTCGATTCCCACGCTGACAAGCGTGCCGTGGAAGGAGACGAAATCGATTTCGCGGGCGGCTTGACGGCCGCAGAGTTCGGGACTGATGTCGGCTTGGCGAGACGGGAAGCGGATAGCCGCATCCATGTCCTCTGCAAGAGAGAACGATGCGTGGTAGGTGATATTGCCGCCGTAGAAAGGGAGGCCCTGCGGTGCGACATCGCCCCAGTGGAGTGTGCGGACAGGCTCCGTGATGGTGAGACGGTCGCCCGCGACGACGACTCCGAAATCGCCGAGAATATACATGCGTTCGATGTTTGTGTCGTCGCGGTAGTCGCGGATTATTTGTATGACATGGTCGCCAGGCGTGACCGGGGGTAGCGTCATCTTGCGGACACATTCGTCCGTCCAGTAGCCTTCATCTTTGAACGTCAACAATTTATTATCAAAGAAAATGCTGGATTGTTCTGGCTGTTCGAGGGCTAGGAATGGCTTTTCTATGTATGCTTCGCTGTGGATTTTGAATTTCATGGCGAGTCTGCCGTGGACTTTGGGCGAGACAGGATAGACCCATGGCTGGACGATGTGTCCAGTCTTCGGGCGGAGGCCCATCAAGGCGCGGGCGCGGTTGTCCAGGCGGAGGATTTCCTCCGCTGGCTGCCATTCGCCGTCGTTGAGGTTCCATTCAGGCTCGTCAAGCACGAGAACATTCGGTTCGTCCAGCGTGATGGGAACGCAGGCTCCGCTGACACGGGCGGCGACGGCGGCCTCGATAAGCCCTTGGTTAATGGGGAAGCGCGGGATGGATTCGCCGCAGCTCTTATCCGAAGGTGTCAGTCTCAGAAGGAGATGGCCATGCGGATAGATTTCCGTTTCAACGGTCGTCCAGCCATTGGCGATGTCCGCTTGCAACGGTGTGATGGAACCGTCTGCGGTGTTGAGGAAATCGAGCTGCCATGATCCTTTGAGCATGACACGGGAGGTTTCGACAGTGCCATAGCGGTCGGTTCTTGTCAGGAAAAGGTAACGAATGCCGTCCTGTTCGCGAAGTTGGTAGAGGAGGCCGCCCATGGCTGAGCCGCGTGCCTTGCTGAGGACTTTGAGTTCACGGCGTGAATCCAGTGCGGCGAGGAGGGCTGCTCTTGTGAACATGGTGCGGCGGCAGTTCGCCGCGAGCTTGGAAGCACGTTTGGAAGGTTCTGCATCGCAGAGCGGCGCGACGTCTCCTGCGAAGATGACGTCACCGCCCGCCGCGCGGAATTCTTCAAGGAATTTCAGCGTGGAGGCGCGGAGCGTGATGCACGGCGGGACGAGAATCGTGGAGTATTTCATTTCGCCGACACAAAGTTCCTTGTCTTCGACATGGACATTTTGGATGGGCAGAAGCGATTCGGAGAGCAGGTCGAAATCAAGCAGTCCTTTGAGGAGCCATTCGAATAGATTGCCGAAATTCTCCTCCGCCTGCTGGCGGGCGACGGACGTCTGGTCGAGCGGCCCCCAGAGGAGCCAGAAGGATTCGACGGGGTGGATGACGGCGATGTGCGAGACGGCCTTGCCACGGGTCATGGCCGCATTGACGCGTGCAAAGTGGTCGGCGATAACGGGATACTTTTTGTACCAAGAGGACTGATAATGGATGGATGCGGGATAGTCGCGTTTGGCTTCGCCCGCCATGGAGACCCACGAGAGGTGGGGGACGCGGACGGTCACGCCGAGTGCGGCCTGCCAGTCGCCATGGCCTTTATGGCCCATGAAATTGAAATCCCAGTCGGTTACGCCGTCAAGTTCGCTGAGGACTCCGCCGCGTCCGAACTGCCGTGAAGCGGATTGTGCCTGCTTGGCGGTGGAGAGCTCCTGGCAGTCACAGAGTGTGTCGATGCCAGGGAGGAGGAAGCCGCGGTAGCTGCGCATGGCTTCGCCGAGCGCGGCTGTCTGCGATGTCAGCGTCGGTTCCTCCATCATGTGGCCCGTGCTGCGGAGGTTGTTCTTTTGGCACCAGTCGCCGATGGTGTCCGCGAAAGCGGACGCAAAGCGTTCTGCGACATGGTCATGGAAGCGATAGCGGGCCAGCGAGTATTTGCCATTGGGCAGTTCCCAGACTAATTCGGGGAGGGTGTCGTAGAAATCAACTTTGTAGGCGGCTTTGTATGTTTCAGGAAAATCGTCCGTGAAGGGGAGGTTCACGATTTTTTCTTCGCGTGCGAACGTTAGGGAGCTTTTACGCGTGAATTGCGGCTCGTCCGTGAAAATGGCGGGGACGGTCTTGTCGAATTCCTTGCCGATCTTTTTGCGGTAGGCTTCATGGGTGACGTTGACGAATTCCTTGATGGCACGTGGGTTGAGTGTATCGACATACGTCTGGTCGTTGTACCATGAGTCTTTGTTGGAGACCATGAGATAGCAGTAGATTTTACGGAAATCGAGCGGGATTTCCTCTTGTTCGTCACATTTGATGTATTTTGCAAGGCAGCCATCGGCATCGAGGCGGATGAGATAACAGGCGAGAAGGCGGCCTGAATTGTCGTTTTCGGGATTCGGCGGCGTATCCAGCGGTTTGAAGCGGATTTCCAGATGGCGGGCGCGGAATTTCGGATTCTTCGTGACGATGCCGCCGGCGGCTCCAGATGGCCAGCGGTCTTCATCATAGAGCCATGCCAGCATATTGCGCTTTTTGGCTTCATCCACGCAGTCATCGACGCGTTCCATGAAATCTTTTGCAAGATAGGAGGTTCCCATTCCCGTACGGGAGTGCATGTGGAAGCCCCCCATGCCCATCTCTTGGAAGATGGCGATCTGGCGGCGAAGCTGCTGCTCCTCCAATTTGCAGTTCCATGCCCAGAAAGGCGTGTCGCGATAGAGCGAACTCGGATTGGAGAAGATCTGCTCAAATGGGACGGCTTGGTCTTTTGCGTACAGTGAATCCATGTAATTCTCCGTATGATAATGGGTTAGGATAAAAAACAAGGGGCTTGGCTGCTTAAAACTGCTTGGATGTCGTCAAGGGAGATGGGCCCTTGGCGCAGAATCTTGAGATTGTTTCCGACTATGGAGATGACGGTGGAAGATGCGCCGTCCGTGACGGTTACGCGACCTCCGTTTATGAGCAGGTCTGGGTGCCCGGCCAGATTGGCGACGGCGTCTTCCGGCGTGACGGCGGCGGGGGTTCCCGATAGGTTGGCGGACGTGGCGGCCAACGGCTCCTTCAGCTCCTTCAAAAGTTGTAAGACGAACGGATGGTTGGGGATGCGCAAGCCTATGGTATCACCGTCGTCAGCTTCGACGATAACGGTCAGCGGTCCAGGCCAAAATGCGTCGGCGATTTTCCGCAGCATGGTGTTTGTTTTCAGGCCGGCTTCAACAGCCGTATCAATGTCCGCCGCAAGCATTTGGAGCCGTTTATCCGCTGGGCGGTGTTTGAGGCGGTAGATTTCCTGCCGTGCGGCGGTGGATTTCCAACAGGCAACAAGCCCATAGACGGTTTCCGTTGGAACGGCAACGACATGGCCGCTGCGTAGTTCGGCGACCGTCTGGCCGATGGCCTGTGGAGAATCCTGAAGAATCGTTTTCATGGTTACATCGTCATTTCAACGCGTTTGATGACATGGTCCTGATACGGCTTGTCCAGTTCGACGAAATAGCCGCTCCAGCCCCATACACGGACGATCAAGTTGCGGTAATTTTCTGGATGTGCCTGCGCCGCAAGCAATTTGTCACGATTGACGGCGTTGAGCTGGAGCTGATGACCGCCGCGCTGCGCGAAATATTGGACCAGGCGTGCGACTTTTTCGATGCCGTCCGATTCGCGGAACGTCGAGTCATGGAGCTCCAACGTCAGCGGACCGCCGT
This sequence comes from Victivallales bacterium, assembly GCA_017964325.1. Next base: position 5,626 of record JAGCSE010000159.1, read on the forward strand.
TGATGACACGCTGCAAATGCGGCTTTGTGAATGATTTGACGACAGATAGCGGTCCGTTGACCTTCACGTTCAGCGACGGCGCGTAGTTTGCGGGGAAGGGCTGTTTCTTGAGGCGGCCATCCGCTGACGCGGGAATTTCCGCCGCATGCCACAGATAGTACATGGCGGAGCCTGTTCCTGCGCGATAAACGCCACCGCGCGCGTTTTTGCGGTCTTTCCATGAATCCGCGTAGGCGTCCAGAAGGCGTGTGGCGATGTCATCGACTTCGTCGATGTCGTTGCCCATCTTCGGACAGTCGTAGCGGACTTTCGCCAGCAGTTCGGGCTGCCCAGCGAAATCTGTATCGACGAGTTTTGCGATTTGCGACAACGTCAGTTCATGGTTCTCGAAAACGAGCTTCTTGATGGCTTCCAATGAATCGACAGCGGTCGCAAGGCCTGTTCCATGGATGCCGAAATTGTTGTATTTGTTGCCGTAGCAGACGTCGCGGGCGTTTTCGATGCGTCCATCGCACAAAACGGAAACGAATGGCCCAGGGAGGATTTCGACTTTCTTCCAATTCTTCTCCAATTCGTCCGCCTCCAGCGACAGCTGGGCGGCGATGTCATCCATGAATTCATCGAACGTGCGTGCGTTGCTGCTGCGGACGACCTTATCGACGACGGCAGGCAGCGAAACAGCTCCTATGTTCGCCAAATCCATGCCGACGCCTGGAATGATGAACTCCCAGCAGGCCGCGACGGCGTAATCGCGCGCGTCCTCCAATGCGTAGCCATGAGCCACAAGGCCTGGAATCACGATGTCGTCGTTGGAATACTGCGGGAAGCCGAGGCCCTGCTTGGTGAGCTCTGTCGCCTTCTCAAGTATCTCAATCGGCGTGTCATGGGAGATTCGTAGATTGATTTTCGGGTCGATGAGCTTCAATTCACAGGAAGCCTTGAGGGACATTTCCGTCAGGAGATTATAGGCGTTATTGCCGTCGCGGTCAACGCCGCCGAGCACGAGGCTCTGGCCGTTGTCACCCTGCTGGACGCCGACATAGAGGTCGGAGTCGCGATTGAACGACAGGAAGAATTCTTCCAGCAGCTCGAACGCCTGGTCTTGCGTAAGTGTCCCGTTGTCAAGATCATGCTTCAGATAGGGGAACATGTATTGGTCAAACCGACCGACACCGTTGTGGTATTCGCCTTCGCACCACAGCGTGTAGTGGAGGATGCGGAAGAACTGGAGGGCTTCGTGGAACGTCGTCGCGCCGTTTTCAGGAACGCGTGAAAGGATGGCGGCGATTTCCGTGCGGCCTTCCTTTTCGGCGGCTTCACGATAGCGTTTCGCCAAATCAATGACGGCGTCGATGCCCGAAATGGCGGCTTCGAGAAATTCGACGCCCATGTCGTCATGCTGTTCACGAGCGACGGCGAGACGGTCTTCGGCGATTTTACGGCGTGCAAGAAGTCCCGCCTTGATGGTCGTGGCATAGTCTGGACTGATGTTGAAGACAAAGCCTTTTTCGTGCAGATAGGCTTTGGAACGCATGTCCTTCCATTCCTGCTCCGTGAATTGTTCGGGAATCTGCTTGACGGTCCGCGTGAAGGCGATACGTTCGTCCAGGATGAACGCGGGAGTCTCCGCCGCGAGCATCTGGCGGAGGGCTTCAGCGGAGCGTCTTGTGGGGGAGAGCTTCCGAGCGGAGAAATCATGTTCCAAATGCCAGTCTGCGTCATGGCGGAGGACATGGTGCTTATGGGCGTTGATGTAGTCGAGAAGATTCTGGATGTGCGGCGTCATGGTCATGTAGTGTTTTTGTAGTGTTAAATCGTCTTGGTGGACACTATATATAAATAAGGTATAGGAAATTTTGTGGATGGATTCAGTTTTTGAAGACGGCGACGTACTCTTGGTTCCCTTCGGGGCCGAGAATCGGGGACGGCATGACATCGACTGATATCCAATGTAATTCCGTTTGGGCAAAAGCCAAAATTTTTGCGACGCATTGTTCGCGAATTTGAGGGTCTTTGACAACGCCATGCTTTCCGATGTTCCCGCGTTCCGTTTCGAACTGCGGCTTGATGAGGACTGCGATCCATGCGTGCGGTGCAAGAAGTGACTGGCAAGGGGGAAGGACTTTTGTGAGCGAGATGAACGAGACGTCGCCGACGAGAATGTCGATGGAATCTGGAATCAGCTGTTTGGAAAGTTGTCGTGCATTGGTTTTCTGAAGATTGATGACGCGTGGATCTGCGACAAGCTTCGGATGAAGCTGATCTGTTCCGACATCGACGGCATAGACTTTTGCAACGCCATGTTGCAGAAGAACATCCGTGAAACCGCCTGTTGAAGCGCCCAAATCCAGGGCCGTCTTGCCTTCAAGATTCGGATGGAATTTTTCAATGGCGGGAAGCAGTTTGTACGCGCCTCGCGAGACATATTTCAATTCTTGCAAGACGTTCAGCTGCAACGAATCATCAATGGCTTGGGCAGGCTTGCGCACAGCCGTCCCGTCCGGAAGCAGCACTTGTCCGCTTTCGATGAGTTTCTGCGCAGTGGATTTCGATGGCGCAAGCCCCGTATTGACAAGCAGTTGATCAGCTCTGATTTTCATGGATGCGTTTTTTGGGGGGAGAGGCGGAAGAATAAAAATGCTTTTTTATTGCAATCAAGTGGCTCTAGAAAAATGAGGGTAGTGGGATGTCAATGAAATTTCTAGAAAAAAAGCACAGGCTTGGCGCCTGTGCTTTTTTTTTACAAATAACGTACAATGAGTTACTTGACAGAACCGGTGTTGATCTTGAGGTCTGCGCGGTTCTGGAGTTTGTCAACGGTGCCGTCCTTGATCCAGAGGATGCGGTCGGATGTGGCGAGCATCTTATGGTCGTGGGTGGCGGTGATAACGGTGACGCCAAGTTCGCGGGAGAGATCTGACATCAGCTTGATGATGTCTTCGCCTGTCTGCAAGTCCAAGTTGGCGGTCGGTTCGTCGGCTAGGATAATGGCGGGTTCGTTGGCCAGGGCGCGGGCGATGGCGACACGCTGCTGCTGACCGCCGGACATTTCGTCCGGACGGTGTGTGAGACGGTGTCCGAGTCCGACTTTTTTGAGGACTTCGATGGCGCGTTCACGCGCCTGTTCGGGATCCATACCGCCGAAGAGGAGGGGAAGCGAAACGTTGCCGATGGCGTCATATGCGTACAAAAGATTGTAGGACTGGAAGACATAGCCGATGTGGTGGCCGCGGAAATGCGCGAGCTGACGGGCGGATAACTGTGTCAGGTTGATGCCCGCGACTTCGACGGAGCCTGAAGACGGCGTGTCGAGTGCGCCGATCATGTTGAAGAGCGTACTCTTTCCTGAACCGGATGGTCCCATGATGGAAAGGTATTCCCCGCGGAAGATATCGACGTTGATGTCCTTCAGGGCGTGGACGATGACTTTACCGAGATTGAAGGTCTTGTTGACCCCACGTACTTTGATGAGTGTTTCTGGCATTATTGGATATCCTGTTTGAAAGGAGTTGTTACCTGTTGGTTATGCGTGCGGTAAATCACTTAGAACGGGAGTTTGATAACGGCCTTTGAAAGGAAGGTTACGCCGACGCCGACGGTGGTGATCAGACCCATGCCGCAGGAGAAGCCAGCCGCGACAACTGGGATGTACTGACGCCATTTCAGTTTCAGTCTCTTTTTGAAGTAGAACTGTCCGATCAATGCGCCGATGAAGGAGGGAAGGATGGTGTGCGGCGTGCTCTGGCCGAGGCCGCGGACGACACCGTATGTCAACATGATAGGAGCGCCGAGCATGCTCATGCCGCTGAAGAGGACGACGCCGAACAGCGTACCCGCGCCGATGATCCACATGTTGAACGCTTTTTCAAACATGGAGTATTCACCCATGGTGGCGGTGAACATAACGCAGGAGTTTGCGGCGTTCAGTTCCCACATCTTCTGGGCGTATGGGTAGGCGACGGACGGGATGCGGTCGAGTCCCCAGATGAAATTCATGAAGAAGATGGTCGCCAGCAGGATGATTGGGAAGAGGACCAGCTTGGTTTTCCAAATTGATGTGAATTTCGTACCCGTCAATTCGCACTGACGATAGAAGACTGTCATGGAACCGTAGTTGGCGATCGGGAGGGGGAGGAACCAGATTGCGATGCCGTGATATCCGGAGAGGATAAGAGCGGCTTCACGGATCATCGGGACTTCGACGACCTGACCGACCATGCCTTCGAGTCGCGCGGTAACGTAGGAGATCAACGGCGTATAGACGAAGCCGAGGATGATGAGGACGATGAGGACGTTGCGGATGTCGCGTGTCCAGCCGCCGTGATGCCAGATGAGCAGGCCAATGGAAAGGCCCGTATAGGTCATCGTGACAAGGAAATAGCAGAAGATGATGAACCACGCGGGAACGTCGCCGCGTCCTTTGGGGACATCACGCCATGAGCCCATGGGGACATCGGCCGTCTTGTTCTTGCGAGCCTTGCGGGCTTTTGCCATGGAGTTGATAACCTGTGCAAAACCAGCGAGTGCGATGGCGAGGGCGATACCGATGTGGAAGGAGAAATAGAAGTCGATGTTGTTTTTGAAGAGGGTGACAACGGTGTCGTCGCCGGTCTTCCAGTCGGAGAGCAGGCCATAGTGATAAAGGATTGGGTTGGCGACGAATGTGATGATGAGTCCGACGAAGGAGCCGACCATGCCCCAGTAGGGCATGACCATGCCGCCGATGAGATTGCCGAAGGACCAGTTGATGCCGGTGGCGACGGCGGGGAGGTACTGTCCCGTCTTGTCGGTGAAATCGGAGAACGGGATGGGGAATATCTGGATGGCGGTTCCAGTGAGAGCACCGGAGATGACAGGGAGGAACAGGTAGATGAGACCGAACGCGAGTCCGATGGCTCCGCCGATGGCGAACACGCGCCAACGCCATGAGTCTTCTGCATTCTTATTATTCTTGGATTCAATGTCTTCCGCCATGGCCATGATACCCTGTGCACCGACAGGCGCCATTGGGAAGGGGAGCTTTTCCATATCGGATGCGATACGGAAAAGACCATAGCCGAGAACCAAGTGGGAGAGCTGTCCTACGAATGAACCGATGAGCATCATGGCAATTGGGGGCAGCCAGTCAACGTTGAAGAAGGAGCGTTTGGCGTAGGAGTCGGATGTGAGCGGTGGCGCGTACCAGCGGGGAAGCAGGTCGGTGATGCCGTTGGCGGCGGCGGCGTCTGACTGGATGAAGAACTGATGCCAGAGGAGGCCGCCCGTGGTTGCCGCGCCCATCAGAGCACCGGCCATATAGAACAGGACGAAGATTTCAGATTTGTTGAGATAGCGGTGGGCGCGTTTAGCGACTTCAATGAAGAGGATGACGGTAACCCACTGTGCGGCACCGCCGATGCCTTGACCGGCGAGCAGTCCCATATAGATGGCGCCAGGCACCATCAGCAGGGCGACGAAGATAGCTCCGAACAGGGCCGACCAGCGGAACCCCTCCTCGAAGGTGGAGGGGACTTCCATGATTTTTCTAAACTCGTCAAGTTCCGAATCGATTTTGTGTACTGGTTTTGACTGGGCTTGCGTTGCTTGTGACATGATAGTTACCTCCGCTGTGGATTAGATGTTTGCCGTGGGTGCCTGGGCTCCAGCCGATGTGTCCTGGCTGGCTTTGGCGTCACCGGCAGCCTGCGGAGGATTTGCCCCCAACGTTGTGAGCGTGCGCTGACGGTACATTTCCATGGTCGTCTTAGGTATGGAGCGCCATATTAGGAACTGCTGACGGAGATCGTCGAGGAAGACCTTATTCAAACGCTGCCAGTCTTTCGGCTGGCCAGAGATGCGGTTGAGGATAACGCGGACTTCGTCGATGCCTTCGATTTCGGACGGTGTCGAGCGGAGTTTGAAATGCTGCGATACACCGAGGTCGAAAGGAGCGAGGGCGAGTGTCGCGTTCAATCCAAGATCCTGCGTATCTTGATCGCGAACGAGTTCAACTTCGGAGGTCATGAAGCGGCCGAGACCTGTATCGGTATGGTTTGCAAAGTGTTCGTGGAGGAATGAGAGAACGCCCGTGATATCGTACTGCGAGACGGTGAATGGGAACACCAAGTCAAGCAAGTCGCCCTGCGGTTTGGGCGGACGCCAGATTCTCATCAAGCCCGGGTTGGCGGACTTGGACGCCTTGATGGCAGGATAGACGGAGGAAATCAACACCGTGATCATGACGATTAGGATGGTCACGATCGTATTGGTGGAAGACATGTTCATTTCGGGGACTCGGACGAGGCCGTATTCGGCGGCGATGCCGAGCGTTTTCAACGTGCCCTGCGCAAGGAGGTAGCCGCCGAGACCGCCAATCAGAGCATAGACCATGGATTCGGCGAAGAACAGGGTGGCGACGTGCTTTGGCGCGAGGCCGAGGGCGGAGAATGTGTAGATTTCCTTCTGTCGGTCGGCGACGGAACCAAGCATCGTACCGAAGATGACGAGACCGCCGAGGACGATCGGGAAGAACAAGTCTTTCGCACCGGAGGCTTTCAAAACCGTTCCGAGCAGATGTCTGTAAACTCCGTTTTCGCGGGTAGCAGGAATCGGGAAGGAAAGGATGCGGGCGAGTTTTTCGGCCGTTTCGATGGCGCTCTTGAAACCATCCGTATAGACGACGAGAGCGTAGAGATTGGCACCCAATTTCTTGGCGGAGTCAGCGGAGACGATGACGACCTGGTCAACAGGGATGGAGGCCCAGTTGCGCTGCGACATGGCTTCCATTTCGTCTTCGTTGTCGGTGTTGGTGGGCATATTGGCGGATGTTTCCGTAAAGTCTGCGGGGAGGATGGAGGATGTATCCATATCCTTTGCGGCGGAGACTTTTACGGCGTCGATCAACTGGCCGACGGTGAATGTGCGGCCCTTGAAGATGACCTTGTCGCCTGTATCGACCTTGAGGGAGTCGGCGACAGCTTTTGTGATGAGAATGGTGTTGTCGTCGATTTTGCCGAAATATTCGGAGAATTCATCGCGGTATTTGATTTCATCGGGTTCTATACCGAGGACGCCTTTGATGGTGAGCGGGCTGGAGCCGTCCGGCCGTGTGATGAGGATGCCTGGGTTGTCCTGTGTCTTGGGGGAAATCCAGAGGCGGCGGCAGGTGGCGGGCGGCTGCTGGTCATGTTCGTTGGAGGAATCGATCCAGGAATAGCGGATGATGTCCTTCAAGTCTTCTGACAGCGGATTCCAGTTGACGTTGTGGACGAATACGCCCGTGTAGTTGGGGTTGGGGGCGACGGACAGTGTGACGATACCGCTCTGCGTACCGAAGGAGGCGAAGCAGAGGATTGTGAAGGTTAGGAGGATGATGGTGATGGCTGTCAGGGCTGTTCTGGTCGGGCGTCTTCTCATGGTGGAGATACCCATCTGCATGGCGGCCATGAATGTGGAGAAATTGGAAACGTCGTTGACGTGGACGGTTGCGGTCATGCCTTGGATGGCTTTGAGTTCGACTTCGAACTTGCGCATGATGATGAAAATGACCATCACGGACATGACGACGATTGCGAATCCGAGGAAGATGATGATCGGCGTGTTGGCGATGGCGAAAGCGGGATGCGAGAGGTAGAGGATCAGGAAGGTTGCCGCGAAGAAGATGACGAACCATGTGATCTGCTTGTAGATGGTGGTGGAGCCGACGATGACTCGTTCGAGAGCGAACGCGAACGGAACGGATAATGCGAGCAGGATGAGGACGGCGAACACGAGGTCGTCCAGCATGGTGCGGACCTTATTATATACGGGGCGGGAGGCCCAGAAGGATGTGGTGTTGAGGGCCTCGCGCTTCATGGGATGCTTGTCCTGCTTGGCGGCTTCGATGAGGAGGTCTTCGGAACGGCCGTGGAGTTCTGCCAACGATGAGTCGAGAATGCCTTTAGAGCGGAGGATGTCCAGACGGGACTCGTTGAGTCGCCAGAGGTCGGATGACGAACGGGCGGCGGCATTGATGGCGATGGGTTGTCCTGTCATTTCGAAACCGTCACCGATGGAATCTTCTTCGGAGTTGCCCTTCTGTTCGGGATCGGTGGCTTCGGCACCTTTGTTCTTGCCTTCCGTCTCAAGGAACTGCGGACCATTGTTGAGACCGACCATCTGTCTGAGCGAGAAGAGCTTGACACCTTTTTCACGTTCTTCTGAATACCATGTCACAACGCCATCTACGGTTTCGGTGAAGGACTTGTTGGTCTGGAGGTCTGCGTTGGCCTTGGCGGAAAGGAGCTTGACGTCTTCGCCGGGGAGTTTCTCCGTACGTTGCTGCGAGGGGAGGACGATGTAACCGGACTTTGCGCGGAAGGTGTTGAGACGCCAGCGGATGTTGGTGTAGGTGGAATTGCCCGACACTTCCTTGACGATGCCGTTTTCATCGAAGATTGCGGCGAAACCGCCTTTGGAGCCCCACGCCTTTGAGTGGACGGGGCCGATGGTGTAGATACCGTTGGAATTCGTGCGGAGGACTTGGTAGTTATCGAAGCCCTGGAACTTGTTTTCATTGTAAGCAAGTGAGAACCAACGGTTAAGGCGGAACTGAATGATGGCGCCCTTCATGGGGGTGTTGGGGATGGACGTACCTTGAAGCATACCCATGACACTGGGGCCCTTGACACTGTAGTCGTCATTGAATTGTGGGATGACATAATCCTTATTGGCGACGATGCCGCGGCGGAGCGAGAGGCCGGGCTGGTTGCCGAGGAGGGCGTTGGCGACATCTTCGGGCGTATCTTTCGTCTGTGAGAAGAATTTGGCGATGTCGATGGTCTGTCCGTAGATGGAATCGAGATTGAGGCGGTCGAGTGTATCGTCAGGAGTGCCTTCGCGAATGGTGGCTTCCTGAACAGTGGCGAGGGCGAGACTGTAGATGCCGAAGATACCGGCGGGTTCGCCTGAATGGATCAGATGGGGGGCGCCCCAGATGACGCGCGTCTGCGGGAGAGTCTGGTCTGCGGATTCGACGAGGAACTGATTCGGTATCTTCTTGGCGTCAAGTGCCTTGTAGGTATCCAGGAAAGCTTTTTGGATTTTGCCGTAAAGACCAGGGTTGTCATCGGATGAGTGCATGGCGGATTCGCCGCCGATGACGACGGCCCACTTGTTGGATGTGTCGCCGAGGAGGAGGGAGGCGTGGAGGGCGATCCATTTCTGTCCGATGAGTTCCACGAGTTCCTTGTCCGCGTTGAGCGTTTCATCTTCGAGTTTGAGTTCCGCAGCGCGTTCCTCCATATCGACTTTGACTTCCTTCAGGATGACGTCAAGGTTTTCGAGAACGCGCTTCTGGGTGGGTTCATCGACTTTCTTGCTGAATTCGACGGGCTTGTCCGAACCGGAAAGTTTTTGCTTTTCACGTCCAATCAAGCGTTGCAGTTCGTTCCAGCCGCGTTTGAGGGGGGTGACTTCATTGTCACGCTTGGTGTTGTTGTCTTCTATTTCCTGCTTGACCTTGTCGGGCATATTTCCGCCATACGTCTGGCGGAGGGTGAGGTTACGGTCGTTCAACCTATATTCTTGATCTTTATAATAATAGGCATGATTCTGTGCTTTGTCGGCGAGGCGGTCAAGCAGTTTTCTGCGGACGGGGGAGTTGGAAGTCAGCGGGTAGTCCTTTGCGAGAAGCTCGAACATTTCGGTGACGAATTTCATTTCGTTGTCGAACGACTCGCGGCGTTTTTCGAGAGTGACGTCTTTCTTGTCGATTTCGAGAGCTCTGTAGAAAGCGGCAGAGCCTGCATGGCCGCGGGCCTGGCAGTCAAAGAAGGCGATGAGCGTATGGCGGCGCGGGCGGTTTTGGGAGATATGCTCGGCGATTTGGAGGAGGGCGGCGCAGTTTGCGGCGGTTCTGCCGCCAGGCGTGAGGGTTGGAACTTCGCCAAACGTGTCGAGATTGGCTGCGAGAATGATGACTTCTTCCTTTTTGTCTTCGTCATCGCCGAATTTGGCGCCGGTGCCTTCAAAATATGCGAAAATGTTACGACCGCGGACGGGCTGCCAGACGATGGATGAATTGATGCGGACTTTGGTGCCTTCTGTGGGGAGGTCGGAGGCTGGGCCGTCATAGAAGAAACGGAGGAGGTTGACGTTTGTGTCGGCGTAGTGGGGGGAGCGACCGTCTGCGGGGCCGTTTTTGGTGAAGATAACGGCTTTGGCGCCGAGGCGGAAGGCGCGGATGAAACCTTGTCCGGAGTTGTAGTCAAGGACGACGATTGCACCTTCGACGTGGACACGGTCAAAATCATCCGCCGTACCTTTGCCGATATGGATGATATTGCCGGAAACGCCTTCCGGGGGAGTGGCAGGGGGGATGATGCCGTTGGGGCGCATTGGGTAGAGGTTGATGCGCCTGCCGTCGGTATCATCGTCATTGACGACGGTTACGGATGCGATGGGGTCTCCGTATGTGGTTGTCGTGGAACCATCGGCGTTTTTAACGGTCTTCGGGGAGAACGTCTGCGCGGTATCGAATTTCTGTTCGATGATTTGGGTTGGCTTGAGTGTTTGCAGCCGTTGCAGGATGTAGTCTGCGGCCGCCTGGTATTCAACCGTACCTGTCAATCGGTTGGATTTGGCGCCGATGGTAGCGGCGTCCGTTTTAAATTGGTCCGGCGATTGGGCGAACGACTGGGTGATGGCCGTTGCAAGGATGACGGCAAGGCAGGCTGTCTTAACTGGTTTGAATGTTAATCGCATATTCTGTTCCTAGTTCCTGGTGGTTATTTCTTGTCGTCGTCGATGGATGCGAGTTCGATATGGACGTCTTCGCGGTTTGCGATACGTTCGATTTGTCCGTCTCGTATCCACATCAGTCGGTCGCAGATGTTCATCATGCGGTGGTCATGGGTGGCGCAGATGACGGTGACGCCTTTTTCCGTATTGAGTTTGACGAGAATGTCAATGATTTCCTGTCCAGTGTGCATATCCAGGTTGGCGGTCGGTTCATCGCAAAGCAGGACGGAGGGGTTGTTTGCGAGGGAACGCGCGATGGCGACACGCTGCTGCTGACCGCCGGACATTTCGATCGGGCGGTGATGCCAACGTTCTTTCAGACCGACTAGATCTAGAATTTCCATGCCGCGGTCACGGGCTTCATCGGGCATGACGCCGCCGAAGGCCATCGGCGTCGTGACGTTTTCGAGAGCCGTCATATATTTAATAAGGTTATATTGCTGGAAGATGTATCCGATCTTATGGCAGCGGAGATAGGCGAGCTCTTCAGCGGTGAGCTGAGCGACATCGACTTCATCGATGAAGACACGTCCGACCGTGGGGGA
>JAGCSE010000160.1 GCA_017964325.1 Victivallales bacterium
ATCGGGATATTCCTTCGGCAATCCCGTGTCCACTAGGATCACTTCGCTCCCCGTGTCGATCACAAAGTTCTGAACGGTGGAACGATAGCGTACACTGCCATCGAATTTGTCCGGCCCATCTTCACCGCCCAGTGCGAAGGGACGCGTCATGAAGCCGTTCTCGTAAAGTTTTACTGCCTGGATTTTCATTGTCAATTCCTCGATGGTTGAATTTCATCCAAAATTATTACAACTGTCCTAATTTTGGATTAATGTAGTTCGTCCATTCAAATTTGCAAAGAGATTTTTTCGATTTCAGCATCAGATTTTTGTTATTCTATGGTAGAGGGTATCCGAACCCTTACATATAAATGTGTTTTTTATAGAAACATCGTCATATACACAGGCAACATGACGACGTCTTGATCTTTTCTGAAATCTTTCGTGTAGATTAGATATCTCTCCTTGATTCGAGATGAGAATTTTTCATAAAATGCATCCAAAGAAGCATGCCGGCGGTATCCAGATGATTTCACCTCGATAGGGCAGATTTTATTTTCACGCGACAGTAGAAAGTCAATTTCATATAGATGATTGCTTTGCTCAAGAGGGAATGTGTAGTAATATAGTTCATTCCCTTTTGCCTTCAGCATTTGGCTTACGATATTCTCATAAAGGAAACCCAGATTTGTCGCTAGTTTATCGAAAAGCAATTTTTCATAAATGATGTTTTCCGTAAAGGACTTATCCCAAAAAGTCAATGTTGTGAAAAGCCCCGTGTCGGCCAGATACAGTTTGAATTTACCAGAATCACGATTAAGGGCGAAACCGACATTGGGATCATCCGCATGCCAGGCGATGTTGACTGTTAGCGAGTCAACCATATCACCGATTTTGGATGCCACATCATCTGAATCTCTACCATTCACAACACTGGAAATCTGATAGCGCGAAGCGAATTTTCCTAATTCTGAAGGAATCCCGCGAAACAGTCGTGAAATTGTTCCTGTTGAATCAATTTTTGTGAAATCGTCTTCATACAATTCTAGTATACTACGTTTTACTTGGTCGATTTTGCTGAAGTCGTGTGTCTCAAGATAGGAGACAACGGCCTGCGGCATTCCTCCTATTAGCATATAATAACGAAAATCATGCATGAGCTGTCTATTAACTGAATCCCCCAAAGAACGATGATGCAGAAACGAATCACGAATCATATCACATGTATTTGAGTCACCTAATGCCCAACAAAATTCTTCATAATCCATTGGATTCATGGTGATTCTGGTTTCTTCGCTTGGAATCAGAATGCTAGCAGTGTTCTTCTTGATGGAAAGTAGTGAACCTGTTTCAATGTAATCATATCTTCCATCTTCAACAAGATATTTGATTGCTTGCCGAGCTTTGGGATTCAGTTGAATTTCATCTAGGACGATAACGGATTTATGTTCATAAAGACTGGTATGTGTAAGTAGTTGCAACCTCATGAAAAAATCCTTCATATCATAGAAATCGTCAAACAGACTGTTGATTTCTTTGGATATGTGCGCGAAATCCAACAATATGTAGGATTGGTATTCCTTTTCGGCAAATTCCCTTGCCACAGTTGTTTTGCCGACTCGACGCGCTCCTTTGATCAATAATGCCGTTTTACCGTTCTGCTCTCGCTTCCACTTGAGCATTTCATCATATATCTTCCGTTTGAAAATCATGGCTGTCACTCTTGGGTAGAATTGGAGAAATCATCGTCATTCGGTAAACGGATGAGAATGTCGGACAACATGGACCTTCTTCTTAAAAAGGCTAACTGCCTATAATGTAGCACAAAAAACAAAAATCCCCAAATCTTTTTCGCAGTTTTACCGAAAAATCCCCAAATCTTTTTCGCAGTTTTACCGAAAAATCCCTAAATCTTTTTTGCGGTTTTACCGAAAAATCCCCAAATCTTTTAGCCAATGAAGGAGATTTGAGAATATGAAAACGACTATCAACACTACGTTATTCAACAACTAGACGGTAGATTTCACCGAATTCCGCGCGGTTGAAGGCGGAGAGGCGGAGAGAGATTTCCTTCGAGGCAGGCATCGGCATTGTGAAATCAAAGACAGCGTCTGCGAAACGCGGCGTGTCTTTCGACAGTCTGGCGACGGGACGACCGTCGGCCAGAAGAACAACATCACCTGTCTGCGGTGTGTCGGATTTGCCTGCAAGCCAAAGGGGTTCCGTCAGATTGCCGACGCTGGCTTGTACATGCAGCTTACCATCAACGACTTCCATTTTCACCCAGTTGAACTCCGCGTTGAGGTATTTCAGCGGATTGGAGCCGTTGTAGGGGACGTTGCCGACGGCGGTCAGCGGGATGTCGGCGGATGTCTTGCCGGTGGCTTCCGTGCGGACGTCCAGATGACGCTTTTGCGCACGGGCGGCTTTGTAGGCGTCACGACCCGCGTTGAAAGTGATGTGCCAATAGCCGCCTGCATGGGCGTCACGGTCGTAGAGGAAGGGGATGTCGCCCTGCGGGAAATGGCGCGGCGTCTTGAGCTGCGGGCCATAGGTGAGCAGCAGTTTCGCCTGTTGACGCGGCGTGCCGTCCGGATTGGCGATGCCGTAGTCGCTGCGTTCGTTGACGCGATACCAGCCCGGCCACCACCATGGCGCGGTGCCGTTGGCTCCCGAATCGACGGCCATGCGGTAGAACAATTCATGGTATTTGACGCTGCTGTCCATGGCGGATGGCGAGACGTCCTGCGCACGCGGATTCCAGACGTGGCGGCCAAATTCCGCCCAGATGATCGGCTCGCCGCCCATCGTATGATGGACGAAGCGTGTCAGGAAGCCTGCTGCGTTGTAGCCGTCCTCCGAAAGCGGAATCGAATAGCCTTCCGGGCAGATGAAATCTAGATGTTTCACGGGGCCTGTCAGCGCGAAATCGTACGGCAACGTGTTGCCTTGACGGAAGCTGAAGAGCTGTTTCGGCGCGTATGAGCGAAGCTTCTGGGAGGCGTCGTTCCAGATGCGCGACGTGACGTCGTCCATGAACCGCCTGTAGGCGGCGACATAAATGCGCCATGCGCCGTCGGTCTTCAACTGCGCGTCCGTTGGCGAAACGACATCGCCGTTGACGTCGCGGTTGGGGGCGAATTTCCAGTCGGCGACGGCGTTTTCAATGGAGCCGTAGCGTTCGGCGAGCCATGCCCGCCAGCGTTTGTCGAATTTCTTGCGGCCGTCCTGATTGAAAATGTAATTGCCTGGCTCCCAGCAGGTATCGTAGGCAAAAATGGTTGGAATGTGGATGAGCTCACCGTCGATGATGAGAGATTTCACTCTCTCTTCGTCGAACATGAACGGATTGGCGGGCTTCAGGAAGGCGTTTACATAAATATTGTGGCGACGGCAGCGCGTCAGGAAGTCCAGAAGATTGTGTTCGGTTTTCTCCTGGCCTGTGTCGCCCTTCAGCTGCGATGAGATCATGTTGATGCCGACGGATTCCATGGCGGCCAGATCCAATTCGATCTGTTCCGGATCGTAGTAGCCCGGAGCGAGGAAGGCGCGGCGGAAATCAAGGGACTCCATCGCGCCGATGTTTGAACTCCAATAATTTACGCCGACGGGATACCACGGCTTGCCGTCAAGCATGAAATTGTCGCCTTCCACGGTGATGAATCCTTTCGTGTTGGAACGCAACGCTTCACGAGGCGGCATGACGTGGAGTTCATGGGAAACAGAATCACCGAGAAGGTCGTTGATCGTCAGGTGAACCGTTACGCGGTAATCGGCATCGGCTTTTGGCGGTTTCCAGGCGAATGACGGAGTTACAACCTGCGGATAATTGCCGTCTTGCGGAACACAGGGAAATTGGCGGTTTTCCAATTCATGGCCTTCGGAATCCGCAACAACAAGATTGACCGCAACGCGGTATTGAAAATCTGGTAGGACATCATTTTTAAGTTTCTCGTAAAAAACAACTTCTGCGCCAATCATCATCTCTTCGTCTGGAAACATGCCGAAGGATTCGGCACCGCCGGCAATCAATTCGAGTTTACCTCCAATACGCATAGCCAATTGCTTCACGATGGACATGGCGGTCGCGTCGTGATAATCAATTGGCGCGGCGATGGTCGCGACACGCGAGTTTTTGAATTCACCGTCGAGAAAATGCGTCATCCAGATATGGGACGGATGATGCAGGTCTTCTTCCTGCGCAAGTTTCCCGTCTTCAAGCTTGAATGGATGCCAACGCCAGTGGGCTTCCTGCTGGAAACCACGTCCGCGGAAGCGGTTGGGGGTGCTGAAGAAGCCCGGGCGATTCGGCAGCGGGTATTGCTTGTAGGCGGGATAGAATGTCTCAAGAATCGGAAATTCTGGGGCTTGTTGGACGACTTGCGACCCGTCGTCCGGAGCGGTGCCCATGTCTTCGATGAAGAATTCCAGAGGCGAGCCGTCCAAAAACGGCGTGTGGCTGTCCGCGAGGCCGATGTTCATGCGGATGGCTTCGGCGGGACGGAAATGGTCGCCTTCACCGCCGCGCGGGCGGGTGGGGCGGCAGTCATGCCAAAACTTGAAATCCTTTGGAGAGAAGACGATGCGACGCCATTCCGATGTGATATCGGTGACGGCGCACCAGCGGGAGTTGTCTTTTTCAATGAATTCGATGTAAAGGGCGGTCGTGTTGGCGTTGCCTTTTGCTCTGAAGCACAGCAGATCATGGCCTTGTGGATAGATTCCTTCGCAAGGCGCGGCGTAGGTGTTCCAGCCGTATAGCCGATCGACCATATAATGAATGGAGTTGTCGTGGACTTCCAAGCTGCCTTTGATATTTGAATCGCGGCTGGAGCGTTTCCAGACGGCGGTCGGCTGCAACGACACAGGGGAGGACATGATATGGGCGCGTCTTTCACGGATTTCATTTTCCGTGAGCCAGTCTTCTCCGTCGTTGTATTGCAGGATGTTGAAGGGGCGTGGGCCTAGCAGGAGAAGCGATTTACGGGCCTGCAGGAAGGAGCGGATCATGGGCAACGCGGAGGCGGGAATGACCTGCGCATCCGGTATGACCACCAAATCCAACGCCTTCAGCTGATGTTCGTCGCACAGTTGGGGAGGAGTCAGGCGGACGACATCGTAAAGGGCTGATTCCAAAGCACTTTGGAGTGATGCCGAGATTTCGGGGGATTTGTCATAGATACCCGCCTGCCGGGCAAAGACGCTAGCTGCAAGGAATGTCATAGCTAAGATGGTGTGTTTCATAGTGGGAGATTATTCTGGAAGTTTGGGATTATAACAATGTTTCTTCAGTTCCGGGGCGGATTTTCCGTTTTGTTCCGTCGGGAAGCCAGCCGATCCTATTGAGAAGGAAATCGAACCAAAGCATGGGGAAGGGGGCCGTCATTTTGGCGAGTAGCGTTGCATTTTCCGGCTGGAAGGCAAGATGGCGTTTTTTCCATTCATCGAAGGCAGTACGGTCGTCGCATTGGAAGGCCCAATGGAGATGCTTGACGATGATCGCCAGTCGCAGATGGATGCGGATGATGTCGATCCGTTCTCCGGAAAGGCCGTCAAGAATCGCTCCAAGTCCTTCCAGTTCAGATAGATTGGATTCTGAAAGCTTTGTGAACATGACCTTTTCAAGCTTCTGGAAATAGGTGCCGACGGCTTGGGCGTTTTCGTCGTAGTAGTCTTGGAGGAATTGCGTTTTCAATGTTTCCAGATTGAGATTCGGATCCGTCCAGAGATTGATCCAAGCCCAATGTTTCCAAGGGGATGGGAAGGCGAGGCGATCGAATCCCGTGAAGGCGCCAAGACCGTTCATACCGTCGCGCAGATAGAATTGGATATCCTGTTGCATGACCTCCAACGGCCACATCAAGGCGCGTCCACATGGTCCCGTGTCCGGATATTCGCAGAGATTGTAGTATTCCATGAGCATCGTCTTGCCTTTGTAGCCGACATTGCGCAGGAATGTCCGCCAATTGCTGTAGATCTCGAACAGGCCGTCGTTTGTGTGTTTTTTCTCCGTGAACGGCGTGAACAAGTCGCGCGTCTGTCCGAAGCAGAAATTGACAAGCATGTTTTCGCCGTCGCGATAAAGCTTCTGAACCGTTTGTGGCGGATTGTTCGTGCCTTGATAGACGATGAATTCAAACTTCGCATTTGGAAGGACTTCCGACACGACTTCGGCGGCTTCGTTCGCAAGCGTCAGATACCAGTCCGTTGTCGAGCGTTTGGAGCATTCAGGACATTGGCAATATTGCATATCCGGCAGATCTTCCGCCCAGAAGGCAAAAATGTCCCAATAAGGATGATCGTAAAGATATTCACGGAGATTGTCGCAGAAGATCTCTCTGACTTCAGGATTGGAGAAGCAGGCGGTACGACCGTTTGGCTGTCGGCGGCCATCCTTCATGGGAAAGTATTCCGGATGTTCTTTGAAGAGCAAGTTGCTGGGGACGAAATGCTTCCAGCTATGGCCCGGCCCGCGGACCTTCAGCCCGTAGGAATGGATGAGGCGTGCGTTTTCATAGCTGCAGTTTTCGGAACCGTCCTTCCATGGACCGCATCCGAGAATCGTGTTGATACGGTTTTTGACGGCGAAGGAAAGGACGTCCGGGCTGTTCGTCCTGTTGACGAAATCGCGGATTTCAAAAGCGGAGCCAAATTCCTCCTGAAAGCCATTCGGCAGGCTGAAGGCCACTGTCTGCGGAACGTATTCAAACGCTTCTCCAGCCGCGAAGAAACGGATTCCAAGGCATGATTTGAGAAAATCATAGACGGCATACAGGACGGAAATTGGATTTTCACCGGTAAGCTCCAGCCAGTCGCCGCGGTCTTTTATCATCGTGCGGTCGAATAATTTGCCGTTGTTGGGAAAAGGACGTTGCACAAGATGAAAACAGCCTGCCGACGGAGCGCCGCGTTTGATGTCCGGTGCGCTGCCAAACGACTTCCGCAGATATTTCTGCAGTTCGGTAGCGGCGTAGGCGGTCAGTTCCGTCGCGTTTTCGTCGATGACGATGGTTGACAGCGATTTGCCGTTGAGATAGAAGTTGAGTTCAGGGGCCATGGTGAAGGATTGGAAATGGGGCGATAGGGGCACGTCTTTACTAATACTATAGTAATAATGTCACCATAATTCAATGGAACCATGTGAATGGAAGGCATGAAAGCGGAAGATCGCCGTGTTATCCCATGCCTTTTGTTTTTGGAAAAAGAGGCGGGACAGGACAA
>JAGCSE010000003.1 GCA_017964325.1 Victivallales bacterium
TGGTTTACACCCAAAATGTCGCTGGTTCGAGTCCGGTAGCGCCCACCATTTAAAAGCCGCAATTCAAACGAGTTGCGGCTTTCTTGCTTTCTGAGTATATTTTCTTCTTGTTTCAGGTAATTTCGGTATAAATCCGATGGAGCAAAAGGAGCAATCGTCCAGTAATCGTCCAGTAAACAGGAGGCAATCGTCTCGTTGTCAATTTCTCTGATAGGTGCCAAAACTGCCGACAAGTGGAATTAGCAAACAGGCGAACAATCCTGAAAAACTCCCGCAGAGGCTTGAAAATCCGTCAATTGCAGATAGTGTATATGATCCACTGAAAACAGAACAACCGCAGGAGATATCTTCAACATGCTGCAACCGATTCCCACCGACACTCACGATTTCCCCGAGATCAGGGGAAACGGGTGCATCTATGTTGACAAGACGGCGTACTTCCACAAGCTGATAACGATGAAGAACGCGCGGCGCTTCTTCATCGCACGCCCCCGTCGGTTCGGCAAATCGCTGATGATCAGCACGTTGAAGGCCATCTTCGAGGGGCGGCGTGAATTGTTCGACGGATTGGCGATCTCCCGGACGGACTGGATATGGGAAAAATACCCTGTGCTGAATTTCGATTTCAGCCGGGCGGCGGCGGATACGGCGGACAGGTTCGAGCGGAATTTCACGTCCGTGGTCAAAGAGGCACTGGGGGAGGCCGATGTCGCATACGACAGGGAAGATACGCCGGAAATCAATTTTGGAACGGCCATCGACGAACTCGCGGAGGCGGGCAACGGCAAAGGCGTCGTCATTTTGATAGACGAATACGACGACCCCGTGGCGACGCTGTTGGACAAGCCTGACGAGGCGGTGAAAGTGCGCGAGGCAATGGCTTCGTTCTACAAGCAGATGAAGTCGCGCACGGGCAAAATACGCTTCCTGATGGTCACGGGCGTGTCGAAGTTCACGAAGATGTCGGTATTCTCCGCCCTCTCGAACATTCATGACCTGTCCTTTGATGGCGAGTACGCGACGATGCTCGGCTACACGGAGATGGAGCTGGACGAGTATTTCAGCGAATATATGCACGTCCATGCGGAGAAGATCGGACTGCCGTATGGCGACTACCGTTCGGAGCTGAAACACTGGTTCAACGGATACCGCTTTGGGAAAAGTGTAACGGAAACAGTTTACAATCCTGTGTCCATTGGCGTGAATCTCGCGTTTCAGGAGGAGCGGTTCCAGCCCTGCTGGTCGCAGACGGGCAAGGCGTCCATGCTGATGAACTACCTTAAGCGCGAGGATTTTCTGGCCGTTGATATGGACAACGTGACCGACATGGATGAGCGGGATTTTGACGTAACGGATATCCATAACCTGAAAACCATTCCGATGCTTTTCCAGACTGGCTATCTGACCATAGCGGACTACCATCCGATAACGCAATCATACGATCTCCGCGTCCCCAACCAGGAAGTGCGACAGGATCTCGCAACACTGACAACGTCCGTCGCAACAGGGCAGGATATCATCTGGGTCACCAAGTTGGGCAAGAAGCTCTTGAATACGCTCTGGGATGAATTCTTCACTGGCTTGAAGTCGCTGTACGCCTCGCTGCCCTACGGTTCGACGGAAAAGAGCGTCCATGAGTTCTCCTTTGAGCGAAATCTGGTCGTGCTCCTGTGGTCGCAGGGCATCCGCTGCACGACGGAGGACCGTCAGGCCAACGGGCAGGCGGATGTCGTGGCCGTCCATCCATGCGGTGTTTTCATTTTTGAATTGAAGGTGGACGAATCCGCCGAGGCTGCGTTGAAACAGGTTAGAGACAAGCAGTACGACGCGCCTTATCATGGCCGTGGAATTCCAATCTGGTTCATCGGCCTCAATTTCGACCGCCGGACACGCCATCTTATGGATGCCAAAGCGGAGAAACTATGAAAGAACAGCTTTGTTTGTCACGTTGTGTTTTCTGTATTTGCCATATATATTGTTGATTTGCCGACCGTTTTTAGTGGCGCGCTCCGCGGCGGACTCCCGCAGCCATGCGGTGACAGCCTTTGCTGAAGCATGCAGTTTTTAATCAAATTAAGTATGGTCAGCACAGTAAGTTGAAAGGCAGGAGGCAGTTCAACGGTTTCGTTGGATTTCGATTTCAAAGCATGATGGCAGGATAAGGATATCACCATGGATACCTTGAAAAATAATGGACAGACGGAGAACCATTCGTCGGACAGCACTTTCCAGACGGAGAACCATTCGTCGGACAGCACTTTCCAGACGGAGAACCATTCATCGGACAGCACTTTCCAGACGAAGGATCGTGTTGTCGATGATGACAAAGCGACAGGTCAAACGGGCGGCGCATCGAAATCAGACCGTCGGTGGAAGACTGGAGATAAGATTCTCGGCCGCTATGTCGTGAAGGATGAATTGGGGCAGGGCGGCATGGGTGTCGTCTATCGGTGCTTTGATGAGGTGGGGCGGACGGAGGTGGCCGTGAAATGCCTGCCGCCGGAGGTCTCCCACAATCCTGCGGAGATGGAGGACGTACGGGACAACTACACGCTGGTCGTGAAACTCTCCCATCAGAACATCGCTGACTACAAGACGTTGGAACATGACACGAATACGGGGGACTACTATTTGGTCATGGACTATGTGGAAGGCGACAGCCTTCGCCATTGGATGAAGCAGATGCGGCGCGGGGGGAAGCTGTCGCTTGAAGCGGTGCTTCCCGTCCTGCGGCAGATAGCGGAGGCGCTGGATACCGCTCATCGTCAAGGGATTATCCATCGGGACATCAAGCCAGACAATGTGAAGATCAGGGTGGATGGGACGGTGAAAGTCCTGGATTTCGGGCTGGCGGCGCAGATACGGTCGAGCTTGTCGCACGTATCCACGGAGTATGCCGCGCGTGCGGGCACGAATCTGTACAAATCTCCCGAACAATGGCGTGGCCGCCCGCAGGGGGCGGCCGCAGACCAATATGCGCTGGCAGTGACGGCATACGAAATGCTGTCGGGCCATGTCCCGTTTGATGACGATGATCCGAACGTGCTCAAAAAAGCCGTCTTGGAGGAGAATCCCATGCCAATCGACGGGCTACCCGCGTATGTGAACACCGCGTTGCAGACGGGACTTGCGAAAGAGGCGTCCGACCGTTACGCGAACTGTGTCGATTTCGTCCGCGCACTTGGTGGCGAGAAGGTGAAATCGAGCGGCGGGAAGCCGAACGGTCGCCTTTGGCTGGTTGCCGCCGTCGTGGCGCTGGTTTTGGCAGTTGGCGGCATGGCGTATTTCATGCGATATCAAGATACTGTATCGAAAGGTGTAGAGGAGGTCGCCCGCCAGAAGGCTGCTGCGGGAAGAGAGGCAGCTGCTCGTCCTGCGGCAGATAAGGCGGCGGCAAGAGCGGCAGAGGTTCGTCGGACGGCGGCGGAAGCGTTTCTGAAGCAACAGATTGTGACGCTGGCATTGGACAGCGGCGTGGAGCTGAAGCTTGTGAAGATCGCGGCGGGGAGCTTCATGATGGGGAGCCCGTTGTCGGAGGAAGGGCGACTCGACAACGAGAAACAGCATAAGGTAACGCTGACAAAGGATTTCTGGCTGGGCAGGTATCCGGTGACGCAGGGGCAGTGGCAGGCCGTCATGGGGACGACTTTGCTCGACCAGTCGAACAAGGTGAATACTGTGAAAGGGGAGAGGCACATTGGAAACGAGGGGGGCGACTACCCCATGTATTATGTCAGTTGGGAAGACGCGATGGAGTTCTGCGGGAGGCTGACGGAGCGGGAACGCTCGTCTGGGCGGCTTCCGGAAGGGTATGAATACACGCTTCCGACGGAGGCGCAGTGGGAGTACGCCTGCCGCGCGGGGACGGGGACGGCCCTGTACAGCGGCGGCATCCGCATCCTCGGGGAACGCAA
>JAGCSE010000161.1 GCA_017964325.1 Victivallales bacterium
ACGTCGATGGCAAAGGCCAGATCGCGGACATTGATCCACTGTATCCGGGTGCGGAAATCGCCGGAGCGGACATGCATATTCTCGAGCCTGGAACAAACAAACGCGGCCTCGTGAAAGGATGGCTCATGACGGCGGACGGCAGGACGCTCGAAAACACCGAGACGCCCACCTACCGTTTCGGCCGATGGACCATCTATTGGGACGCGGATTTGCAGAAGGAAATTTTCGGCGGAAAAATCACCGACCATAACGGCGGCCCCGTGTCGGACCATTCCTTTGGCGGCATGGTGCTGATCGCGGACATCATCGGCGACTGGCGTGAGGAGATTATCGCCTCACCGATCAACGGCGAATTCCGCATCTATTCGACGGATCTGCCCGCAATGGATCGCCGTCCATGCTTCATGCAGGAGCACAACTACCGCATGCGCATGGCGGCGAACGCGATGGGATATGCCACGGAGGCGTTGCCGCCGTACGATCTGGAGAGTGAATCGCACAATCTTAACGGGACGTTCATCGACGGTAAAGGCAAGGGGCCCAACGAGATCCAGCTGGTCGTCGTCGCATCGCGACATGAACCGCTGAAAGGAACTGTGGCTATGCAGCTGCCAGCGGATGTCATGTGCGACATGATGTCGTTCGACGTCGATTTGAAGCCGGGCGAACGGATGGTCAAACGAATCAAACTGTTGTCGGACAAACGGTTCCATGGCCCTGTCCGTTTCGTCTTGACGCAACCGGATGGCCGTCAGCTGAAAGGGCAGGTCTTGATCCAGATAGCCGCCAACGGCATGCCGAAAGGCTATTTTGCTGAAGCGGAGGCGTTTACATCACAAACTGGCGGCGACGTCCATATCCGCGATGACAAGCCGGGCGTCCATGGCAAGGCGATCTCCCATTGGGACGCCAAAGGCCACACGCTGTCATGGGACGTGACGGTTCCGGCTGATGGAAACTACGTTTTCGCAGCTTGTTATTGCAATCCAGACGGCGCAAGGCGCCGTCTGATAATCGATGGCCGCGACATCGGTGTCTTCACCTTCGCGGGCAGCGGCGGCTTCGGCGAAACGCCCTACGAATGGACGCTTTTCACGGTCAGACGCGACAATGGCAAGCCATTCGTCATTCCGTTGACGGCTGGCAAGCACGTCGTCCAACTGGAGAACATGGACGGCAAAGGCACGAATCTGGATTATGTTGGATTTGTGAAAGAAGAAGATTGGGAGAGGTAACTGGCTGTAGTACAAATGGAAATGATTACATCGCCGTGCGTTTGCGGTGTAAGATTCCGACCTTTTGGAAGAAGTCAGAATCATTCTGGATCAATCCAAGAAGACGCCTCGCCGCGCCGTCTGGATGACTGCGTCCACCTTCCCAGGCTTCAATGGTTTTCTGAGTCACGCCGAGGCATTGTGCAAAGACGCGCTGCGGCATTTTCGTGGCGTGGCGAATTGCCTTGATTTCATCGGCGGTTAAGTCGGGGACATCGCGTATTTGCAGAGTATCCACAATGACACCACGATGATCACCTTTTGTCAATCGCCGCACATCTTCCAATGCTTCTGCAAATCTACCCATGATTCAATTCTCCAATTCCAAAATTTCAACCACCGTCTTCAGTTCATTACGTTCCTCTGCACTGAGGTTTTCCTTTTCTGATTTGGCGAAGACATTGACAAAATAAAGACGCTGACTTACTTCAAAATCCACGTAAATTACTCGTGCCGAACCGCTTTTGCCACGATGAGGGAAAGCGAAGCGCATTTTACGGGCACCGTTCGTTCCTTTGAGCACGGCACCGACTTTGGGATTGGCGCACAATTCCATCTCCAGCCTGATCATATCGTCTTCTGTAAAGCCGATTCGATTCCATTTGGCGAGAAAGGAGGGCAAGGCGATGAATTCACGGGACATTTCGTCATTATTTTGCTTTTCCATAATATTATACCCGATTTTTTAGGGATTACAAGTTTTCCATATGATTGAAAGATGTATTCTGTTTGGCAAGTATTC
Source organism: Victivallales bacterium (assembly GCA_017964325.1). The sequence continues at coordinate 2,017 of JAGCSE010000161.1, forward strand.
TGAATATTATAGCATAGTAAAAATGAAAATCAAGATATAGTATAAAAATTCTATTAATGTGAAGTTTTATTAATCAATAATATCATAAAAGGTTAAATCTATATTTAGTCATGCAAAATAATAGTGATTACAAATGAATCATATAAAGTCATAATGATGAATTATAATGCAATCAAATGGAGATTAAAGATGTTCTGGATCTGCTGGGATTATCACATTTCAGATGATCCAGAATGCCTGCCAATCCAGAATTATCATAAACGCAATTTTCATAGAGGATGTTTGTTTTTATAGAAAACTCCTGAAGCCGTGGTACAGTATGTAATGCACATTTCACCAGTTCAAAAATCTGTTTCTCAATAGGATATCCAATGCATACCGCCATGAAGAATTTCTTTCTTGCCGCCGTCGCGATTTCAGCTGCAGGGGCGTTCTGTTATGCACAACCAGCTGCAACGGCAAAAAAGACGCCACGCGTCAGTGCCACCATCGATTTTCTGGACTATGTTTTCTTCATGCACAAAGGTCTGGAGGATTATTATCCATTGGAGGAATACGAAAAGGAAATTAAGCAGTTGGCTGAGGCGGGAATAAAGAAAATCTACCTGCGCGTCAATGTCTGCGGGCTGACCCATTATCCAAGCAAGGTCTCCGCCCAATACGGCGAAAACGGCGCGCTCCATTGGACATTCGAGAAGGAGGCGTTGCGGTTGGTGGAGACCTACAAACATTACAATCCATGCACGGAAACCATCCGCATCGGCCATAAATACGGCATGGAGGTTTGGGCTTGGGAAAGCCTTCATGATGACGCGGGAGTCTGTTATTCCGATGCGACTATCTCTGACCGTTATGATGCCATTTACCAGAAACTTGGGGGATGGGCGCTGCTGGATCCGTTCTATCTGGACAATCCGGACGCGTTGGCGGAAATTGATCCGCAATTCAAGATGTTGGATGTTGATGTGAAGAAAATCAACGAAGAGGCGCGTCGGCTACCTATTGGAAAAATCGTCTTCACGAATCCTGAAAATAGGAAATGGCTTCCGCTTGGCAAAATCACGAAAGATAATCTTCGCATCTATATCAGCCAGGATAACAAGAAATACACTTTGTATGATAAATCATTTTCTTTTTTGGCCCATAAGGTAAACGGTCGCAATCAGATAATCCTTTCCGATTTAAACATCACCCAACCCTACATCAAATTGGACTGCACCGACAATAGTTCAAGTTATTCCATGGTCATTACGCAACTCACTGGAGAAGGTGAACTTTTCAATACGGATGGGCAACTGGTTCCCTCTGTTTGGAATTGGGGGAGCGGCGATCCTGAAAAGTCGTGGATCAATTTCTCCCAGCTTACAGGTCCTGCTGCATGGGACTATCAGGACCGTTGCGTGGGGTGTTTTGTGGGCGTCATTCCGCAGACGCGATACTATCTGGGCGTGGTCGAATACGCTACGGAGAAGGGCATGAAGCATGGATTGGACCGTTTCCGCGAACTGGCGGAATATCCTTTCGACGGCTTCATGTTCAACACGCGATGCCATAGCGCCCGTGCCGATGCGGAACGCTATGGCTTTAATCCGGAAGTGCTTGCGAAATTCAAGGTGCGTTTTGGTCATGACTATGGTGGTGCCGAGGCGGACAAGGAGGGCGTCTGCCAAATTCGAGCGGAAGGCATTGCGGATTTCTTCAAAAATTGCAAGGCATTGACAAACGGTCGTCCCATCTACATGTCTGCACCCATGCCGATTGAAATGAAAAACGACCCAAATTTCAACACTAATTTCGGTCCGCTACCGTGGCTCTACAAGCGATATTTTGCTAACGGTTCTATCGACGGCGTTGTCATGATTGGCAAAAATTGGCATAACGGCACGGATTTTTCCCACTATTTCACGGATGAAATAACAGGTGGCAAGCCAGTCAAGATCGGCATTTTCCGCGAAGGGGCCAAATATGGCAAAGACATGAATTTTTTCTTAGAGGATATGGGAGAGCTCCTGAATGCAAATCTTGACGAGATAGAGTTCTATGAAAGCATGATTCTCAATCAACGCCCCGCCATGCTGGATTTCATCAAAAAGAGCATAAAATGATGAAGATATAAGATCAATTTAGTTTTTTGTATTTTCATGACGAGACCTGATTTGTGCTTCCGCATCAGCATAGCATTTGGCAAATTGCGCTTGTGTTGGAAGAATCTTCTTCAACTCATAATCGGAGATGCCCATTGGGAGGCCTAGCTTCTCAAGATGATATTTTGCCAGAACTCGGTTGTGTTCCTTGCAGATGAGGACACCGACGGGCGGATTGTCGCCTGGCGTGTTGAGGACGTGTTCGGCCATGACCATGTAACCGCTGAGTTGGCCAAGGTCTGCGGGTTCATATTTCGTTGTCTTTACCTCCATTACCAAGTAGCGGTGGAGAGGAATGATGTAAAAGAGAAGGTCGATGTTCTTTGTCTCGCCGCCGATTTCCACTGGATATTCCTTGCCGACAAATGAGACAAGCCGTCCAAGCGACAGGAGCGTTCGCTCGATGTTTGCCACAATTGCCGCTTTGAGTTCTGTTTCGGTGTGTTTCTCCTGTAGTCCAAAGACATCGAAAACCTGTGGATCCTTTATGAGTTGCTCTGCAAGGTCGCAATCGTCGGAAGGCATTGTCAGCTCAAAGTTTGTCTGTCCTTTGCCTTCACGTTCATAAAGATCGGTGGAGAGCCAATTAAGGAGGACACTTCGGCTCCATCCATTTTGGATTGTACGCCTCACATAGAATAGCGCTTTCTCTCGATTGCCTTTGCATTTGTCGATAATGGTTGTGTGATGTCCCCATGGCACGGAGATCAATTCTCCAACAAGTTGTTGGAAATTTGGAAATGCATGGTAAAACTCATAGAAATTTTGACAGTATCTAAGATTTTGTGTAGAGAATCCATGCGATTCAGGAATGGCTTGTTTCAGATCTTGGCTGAGTCTGTTGAAGAAACCTGATCCATAGATTTTGGTTCCGCAATATTTCTCGCTGATATCTTTTCCCAGATTCCAATAAAACTCAATGATGGTTGAATTGACCGATATGGCGGCCTTGATTTGAGTGGCACGATAGCGTTTCTTCAGTTCGCCAATCCAGGCAATGTAATCCTTCTGCAATGATATGTCTTGATTATTGTTGTCTTGTTTCATGTTTATGTCAATACTGTTGGGGTGATTTTTCATTGTTTCTTGATGAAGCTGAACAATCTTATCTAGTCTTGTCCAGCAGTGGTTCACTAATTCCAATTCATAATATGTGTCTAATTCAATTGTGAATGCGTGCGTTCACAATTGGAAATGTCCAGAAAACTTTTGTCTAAGGCTTGTATCGTATTCTTTTCCATTTTTTGCTCCTTCTTTATTTTTTTTACCGATATTTATTGTGTAGTTTGCATAATGTATCACAATTAAATAATTATGCAAACGAATTTATAAAAAATATTAGCTGAAAAAATATTGTGAAAAAAGTCTGTATCGTGACTTTCTTTTTCAGGCGGTTGATGCCTTGAATGACTTGCATTTCATGTTTCACATCATGTGTCGAAATTTTTCTGCCAGATAGTGGAAATGACGCAGAGACACAAAAAAACTGCCTGTCTTTCAATTCAAGGCAGGCAGGTTGATAATGATGATAGCAGATGTTTATCTGTTGTAAATGAATGTATTAGGACGTTTTATCCTATTCATACAGGAACAGCGTGGTGGAGGCGGCGGGGAGGTCGATGTTGAGGAATTGGACATTTTCACCGATAAAGCGTTTCTGTGGAAGGAGTTGAGTCACGCGAGACGGACGTGGGAAAGTGATTTCCCGTTGGCCTGCCTTTGCGACATGGATGGCGAGGAAGGATTTGTTGGCATAGATGACGTCTTCTGGATGGAGTCTGAGGAAACGATGGATGCCGTGGGTGGCGTAGATGACGCGGAGCTCTTCACGGTCGATGAGGCCCGTCGTGCAGAGGATGCTTTCCCAATCATCGAATTTTCGTGAAGCGTATGTGACTTTTTCTGAATCACTTGCCAGAGTTCCAAATGTTTTGGCACCCTTGTCGTCGATGGAGAAGAGCGGGCCGATGTCGCCATGGTCTTTCGTGCCCATGAGGCGTCCGTCCACAAGTTTTGTGAAGGGGGAGAAGAACGTCGGATTGAAGGTGATGTTCATGCCCGCCATGGCGGAGGCGGCGGATGTATCGGAGAGGGCTTTGTCCGTCAGGCAGTCGGGTGCGAAGAGCCAGACGAGCGTATGGCCGTTGTTTTTGAGGCGGTTGATGACGGCGCGTTTTTCAGGTGTCAAATGATGGCAGTTGAGAAAGATGTAGATCTTGTAGTCGCGGAGCTGCCCGCTGGCGAGATCCGCGAAGGAGACGGAATCGAAGGGGGCGCCAGAATAGGAAAGCTCCTTCATCTGGTAGGATGTGGTGATGTTGAGGAGCCGCGTCGGCATGTCCGTCGCGGAATAGATGGCGTTCTCAAAGTCCGCGACAACAAGGACTTGGGCGATGGAAGAGCAATCCTTGTCCATGTTGCGGATATCCTGCATGGGCTTGAAGCATTCCTGAATGGCCGGATCGAGATACCATGACTTGCCGAAATCGTAGTACCAGTAGCCGCAGCCGAGAGCCAGCGACTGGCAGAAGTCGCGTGTCAGCATGGCGACGCTTTCCTGCGGCGTATTGATGTATTTGTGTCCGTCGTCGTCGGCAAGATGCGTCCGACCGTCCGCCTCCATAAGGCCGAGCTTGCCGCGGCGGCGGTAGGTTTCCGCCAGGCAGCGTGCGGGCTGCGAGCCGCCGATGGAGCGGAAGATGCTGCCGTAGCATTGCGGCGAGACTTGGAAATCGACGTATGGCGAATCCAGAATATCTTCGTTGTTCAGATGCCAGCCTTCGGCGGGGAAGGGCATGTGGTAGAAATAGCCGCAATAGTTGCCCAGAAGGGCGCGATTGTTGCAGGCTTCCTTGGCGGCGCGGTTGCTGATGAGGAGGCAGTCGCGGACGACTTCGCCCATGCAAGTCAGGTAGTCGCAGGCTTTTCGGTCGGCGACAGGATGACGGAGCGTGAAGGCGCCTTTGTGGCTGCGTTCCACTTTGTCAGGAACGGTGGCGTTGTCGAAGGTGACGGCGTTGTCGTTCCATGCTTTCTTCAGGGCGGCTTCGTCGGCGTAGTGTTGTTTCAGCCATGAGCGGAAGGCGCGTGTCATGGGGACGCTTGTGTCAGGCATGTCGGAGGCCATGCCGTAGTAGTGCCATTCCAGATAGACGCCGAAATCGATGCGGTAGGCATAGACGCGCTTGCCGTATGGCGTGCTTTCTATGTGCTTGACAATGCGTGAGATGACATCCGTGAAATCCTTCCGCCAGACTTCCGACGCGTAGGATGGGGTGGGGACATTGCGGATGGTGTCGCCTTCATGATAGTTGATGGGGCCGGAAGCGTATTGGATGAGTTCCTCCGGATGCGAGTTCAGCCACCAGCGGGGGACGCCGCTGGAGGAGATGCAGAATTGGAAATAGCCTTCGGGGGCCATGACGAGGGCCTGTTCAAGACGGCGGTCGATTTCCGCAAAATCAATGGAACCGTCAGGTTTCCAGCAACGTGTGAGGGAGATGCCCATGCCGAAGAGACGGAAGCCATTGTCGTGGAACATGCTGAACTGCTTGCGGAAATTGTCGTCCTTGTCCGCAAAATTGTAGGAGCAGTTGTAGTAGCATGGATTGTAGTCTTTTCCGCCGATGTTGACGACGGGCTTCCCCTTGCGGTATGCGACCGTGCATTGCGGAAGCGTTTCGGTCTCAAGCCTTTGGCGAATGGCCGCGATCCGTTTGCGATCCTCCTCAAGGCGGCGGCGCAGCTCGACGCTTTCATCCAGCGTCAGCATGAACGTCATGTCGGTCAGCGACGCCCATGGCTGCGAGAGGGCGTCCGCGAAGGCGCGGGACGGCTGCCATTTCGCCGTGTTGAAATTTGGCATGTTCCAGCCATCGGGCTTCTCCGTGGAACAGAGCCAGCTGGCGTCCGAACAGATCTCTTCAATGGCGCCGTCAGCGTAGTGGAGTTCAAGACGGCAAATGAGGCCGCCGGAACCCGCCATATTGACGACCTGCGAGGCAAGTGCATGGACGCCAGGCGTTTTCAGCATGGGTGTGACATCGTTTCCTTTCAGATAATGGTCATGGAAACGGCCTTCGTTGCCGACGACTGTTCCGTCGATCTGCACCCAGCCAGCGTCGTCGATGAGCGTGTAGAAGATGGCTTTCTGCAAGTCGTTTTTGACGGTGATGTCCTTTCGGAAATAGCGCGGCTTATCAAGGCCCACGTCAAAAGGCTCCGGATAGCAGATCCATTGAGCTGTCGATGCGGCCATGAGGGAGGAGGCGAGGCAGAGGGCAAGGCAGGATAGGGGGAATCGTTGCATGGCTGGTGTTTAATGATTAATGTTTAATGATTAATGTTTTAGTGGATATTCGTCCCATTCTTCCCATTGATGATATCATATAATATAGTGGTAAATAAGAATGTTGCCAGATGCATATAGCAAAGAGGAAAAAGATGCCATGAAGTTGATTTTCATGGCGGTTAGGGTACATTTTGCTTTTGATATGAATGGAACAACAGAAACAACCACACAATCGGCAAAATATGAAAAGGATAATTGTTTTTCTAACTGTCTGCTGCACAGGCGTTTTATCATTGATGGCGGCGGAGCCGTCATTTGCGGAACTCCAGGGGATGATTCGTCAGTCGCATCCGCGTCTGTTCATCAATTCCGACACGCTGCCTGCGTTCAAGGCTCGATTGAACGGCGCTTGCGCTGAACGGCTTGCGAAATTGCAAAAGGAAGTGGACGGCTTTCCGGAAAAGGCCGAACTGGAATACAAGACGGACATCGTCGATATCATAGACGGCAAGATGGTCTTCAAACGCAACATCGGCGACCAGAATGCCGTGGCATACGGTCTGAAACGCCATGGTGGCTCGGAAGCGTTGAAATGCGCGTTGGTTTATTTGGGTACGGGCGATAAAACATATCTGAAAAAGGCCAACGACTGGCTGCAGCTGTCCATCCAATTCATTGAACTGGCGAAGCGGTCGCGTATTCTGCCCGAATGGTATCATTATTCGCGGCAGTGCGCGTTGATGGCCTACGATTGGCTGTACAATGATTTGACGGACGAGCAGCGGAAGTCGTTCATCGTGCCCATGTTGGAATATGTCCGCTATATGCAGGGATCCATCGGCTACCAGCGGAACAGCGGCGGCATCGAATCAGGAAATTACGGCGAGCCCGGCTTGATGTGGTTCGCGGGGCTTGCCGCCTGGAAGGACGGTTATTGCGACGAATTGGCGAGTGAACTGCTTTCCAAAGGATACAATCAGTATTGCAAAATGATGGTCAAACGCGAGCAGATGTCGGCAGGCACGGGATTGCTCATGCACATCACGTCCGGCTATGTCTTCGGAGCGTATCCATGGGCGAGCTGCAATTTCCTTGAGACGCTGAAAAGCGCTGCCAATTTGGACATGACGACGTATTGGACGCAGATG
>JAGCSE010000162.1 GCA_017964325.1 Victivallales bacterium
CCTTGACAATGTAGAACTCTATGCCAAGGCGGAGTACTTCAATCCGACAGGTTCTGTGAAGGATCGTGCGGCGAAAGCCATGATTCTGAATGGGATAGAGCGCGGATTATTAACGCACGACAAAACGATTATCGACGCGACCAGCGGCAACACGGGAATTGCATACGCGGCCATTGGGGCGGCTTTGGGCTACAAGGTGACACTGTGTCTTCCCGCGAACGCAACTGAAGAACGCAAAAAACTGATGAGGCTTTACGGCGCGGAAATCATTGAGACTGATCCGCTGGAGAGTTCTGACGGAGCGTACAATGAGTGCCGCAGGCTGGTCGCCGAGCATCCAGAAAAATACTACTATCCAGACCAGTACAACAACGATGCGAACTGGAAGGCCCATTTTGACGGCACAGCGGTCGAAATCTGGGAGCAGACGGAGCATCGTGTGACGCATTTCGTGGCGGGAACCGGCACATCAGGAACCTTCATGGGGACAAGCCGTGGCCTGAAACATTTGAACCCGCAGGTGAAATCCGTGCTGATGCAGCCGGATTCGCCCTTTCATGGGCTGGAGGGAATGAAACACATGGCCTCGACCATCCATCCGGGCTTCTTCGATGAATCGATTGCGGATGTCAAGCTTGAAGTTTCGACGGAGGAAGCATACGCGATGACACGGAGGCTGGCCCATGAGGAGGCGCTTCTAGTCGGCATCAGCTCGGGGGCGAATGTCGCGGCCGCATTGAAACTGGCGAAGACGCTGCCTCCCGGCTCCGTGGTCGTCACCATTCTTTGCGACAACGGGAATCGCTATCTTTCCGCGGAATTCTGGGAGGGATGACCATGCTGAAATTGACCAGACAAATCGAAGATGGAATCAGAAAGGCGGGAGCTGAGGCATATCCGAATGAATGCTGCGGGATTCTTTTCGGAAGCGAAGAAGACGGCAACCATGTCGTGAAAGCGTTGAAAGCGATTGACAACGCGCGTGAAAGCGGTGAACAATACCATCGCTTTCTGATTACGGCGGAGGAGATGATGCAGGCGGAACTGGAGGCGCGTCGGCTTGGGCTCGAGATCATCGGGTTCTATCATTCGCATCCGGACCACCCCGCCAGACCATCGGACTATGACCGTGACCATGCGTTGCCATTTTATTCGTATGTCATTCTGCGTGTGGCGGAAGGCAAGCCCGAAACGATGACCAGCTGGCTCCTGCGGCCCAGCCGCGAGGCTTTTGACAATGAACCATTTGAAATTGAACCATAAGCAAGGAGGCTTGACATGAGCGTGACAATTTTAATTCCAACCGCATTGAGATCTTTTGTGGACCGCAAGTCCGAAGTCGAAGTGGAAGGCTCCACCGTAGGAGAGGCTCTTGCCAACCTCGCCGGCCAGTATCCCGATCTGAAGCATCAGATTTATGAAGACGACGTGAAACTTCGCGGCTTTGTGAACGTTTTCGTCGATGGGACGAACATCAAAAAACTGGACGGGCTTGAAACGAAACTCGCGCAAAGCGCGACCGTGATGCTCGTTCCAGCCATTGCGGGAGGATGCTGAAACATGAGCGAAAGTAGTATAAAAAGTGTTGTTCCTGAAGAACGCTGGGGCGAACTGAACCATGACGATCTCACGCGTTACAGCCGCCAACTTCTTCTGTCTGAAATCGGCATCGAAGGGCAGCGGAAACTGAAAGGCGCGAAAGTCCTGGTCGTCGGCACCGGCGGTTTGGGAGCGCCATTGGCGCTTTATCTGGCCGCGGCGGGCGTGGGGACCCTCGGTCTCGTGGATTTCGACAACGTCGATATCTCAAATCTCCATCGCCAGATCATCCACGGCACACGGGATGTGAACCGCCCGAAGGTCGCCTCCGCACGCGACCGCATCCGTGCGTTGAACCCGCTGGTCAACGTGGTCACCTACAATGAGCCGTTGAAAAGCGAAAACGCGCTGGACATCATCCGCGAGTACGATGTGGTCGCGGACGGAACGGACAACTACCCGACCCGCTATCTGGTGAATGACGCCTGCGTGCTGCTCGGCAAACCGAACGTGTACGGTTCGGTGTTCCAGTTCGAAGGGCAGGCAAGCGTGTTCTACGCCAAGCAAGGCCCGTGCTACCGTTGCCTGTACCGCGAGCCACCGCCGCCTGGGCTTGTTCCATCCTGTGCAGAAGGTGGCGTCCTTGGCGTACTGCCAGGCGTGATTGGATTGCTGCAGGCCAACGAGGTCATCAAACTTCTAGTAGGCGGGGGCGACACGCTGACAGGGCGGCTTCTGCTCTACGATGCATGGAAGATGAAGTTCCGCGAATTGAAACTTGAGAAAGATCCAGAGTGTCCTATCTGCGGAAAGCATCCAACCATCACGAAACTCATAGACTACGAGCAGTTCTGCGGCATGAAGCAGAACCAGGACGACACACCCGTGGAGTCCATTACCGCCACCGAACTGAAACGGCGTTTCGACGCGAACGAACCCGTGCAGGTGGTCGACCTTCGCGAGCCGCATGAGCGTGCTTATTTCAAGTTCCCGAACGCGAAAACGATACCGCTTGGACAGGTGATCCGCAGGAAGGATGAACTGGATCCGTCCATCGATACTGTTTTTGTCTGCAAAATCGGCCAACGCAGCATTCTCGCCGTGCGCAACCTGCGTGCGGCAGGCTATCAAGGCAAGCTGATGAACCTTCTGGACGGCGTCCAGGGGTGGAAGAACGAAGTCGATCCAAATGTGAAGCTGATCTGATTTGCCTTCCCTAGGCGAATCGCAAATAAAAAAACAAACAATAAGGAAGAAAGAACATGTCGGAGTCAATCAAAATCAATGCGCTGGGGAAGGCTGCGGCTTACCAACTGGCAGATGTAACGAAAACCAAACCGCAATTCGGGCTGCTGACGCCGAAATGGCTCTCCAGATTTCTGGAATTCAAGGGCTTGGATGCCGGTATCTACCGCGTCAACCGCGTAAAGGAAGGCAATACGCCGTTGGAAGTGCTTTGCAGTTCCAAACCCAAGAGCGACACCATCCCGCAGGGCTTCATCGACTATGAGGAGAAGCCGCGCGAATACATCCTCAACTCGATCTCCACCATCATCAATGTCAACACACAGGTGGCGGATGTCTTCAGTTCGCCATACGACCAGATCAAGGAGCAGCTTGCCCTCGCGGTGGAGAGCCTTCGCGAACGCCAGGAAAGCCAGCTCATCAACAACGACGACTACGGCCTTCTGAAGAACGTCACTGATTCACAGCG
>JAGCSE010000163.1 GCA_017964325.1 Victivallales bacterium
AACCCTTTATCTAACGCAATTTACATTCTCATGGAACGATATGCGGCAGGCAAATGCGACAAAATTTTCGCCGTCGCCAAGGCGATGGTCGAACAATGTGTGAAAGCACATGTAGCCCCTGAAAACAAATTCAAGGTCGTTTATTCCGGCATGCACCTGGAAGCATTCATGAACGCACAGCCGGAAGACGAATTGCGCGAAAGTCTCGGCATCCCCGAAGGCGCACCAGTCATCGGAAAAGTCGCACGATTGTTTGAACTGAAGGGGCATGACGACCTCCTGAAGGCGGCTCCGCAACTCGTCGCCGCTAATCCGGAAATCCGCTTCCTGCTCGTCGGCGACGGCATCCTTCGCCCGAAATTTGAAGCGCAGATCGCCAAAATGGGCCTGCAGAAGAATTTCGTCTTTACCGGCCTTGTACCGCCATCGGAAGTCTGTCGATACATCGCGTTGATGGACATACTTGTGCATCTCTCCTTGCGTGAGGGCTTGCCGCGCAGCGTCGTGCAAGGCATGGCCGCAGGCAAGCCCGTCATCGCGTATCCGCTCGACGGCACGCCGGAAGTCATTTCCAGCGGCACGACTGGTTTCCTAATCAATCCGCATGACACAGAAAATCTCGTCCAAAACATCAATATCCTCATACATAGCATACAACGCCGCCGTGAAATCGGCCAAAGGGCTCGCGAACGTGTTGAAAAACTCTTCGATTGGCGCCGTATGGCCGACATCCTGGAGCAGGAATATATCCATGGCCTCCGTGTTAAAGGCGTTCTGCCTCCCGAACCAAACCACACTGTAAAAATCAAATAACTGCAAACAAACCACTGACTTATGAACAATTGTCCCACAACTTACTCCCCCGCTGACATCGAACCCAAATGGCAGGCCTTCTGGAAGGAAAACAAAACCTTCAAAGCCATTGACTGCGACAAGACGCGGGAAAAACTCTACGTTCTCGACATGTTCCCCTATCCATCCGGCGCGGGCCTCCACGTCGGCCATCCAGAAGGCTACACGGCGACGGACATCTGGTGCCGTTTCAAACGCATGAACGGCTATAACGTCCTGCATACCATGGGTTGGGATGCCTTCGGCCTGCCAGCCGAACAGTACGCCATCAAGACGGGCACGCATCCCGCCGTCACCACAGCCAAAAACATCGCGACGTTCAAACGCCAATTGGAAATGTTCGGCTTCTCCTTCGATTGGGACCGCGAAATCAACACGACCGATCCAGGCTACTACAAATGGACGCAGTGGATTTTCTCCAAACTCTATGAAAAAGGCCTCGCCTACGAATCCCACGAACCCGTGAACTGGTGCCCCGCGCTCGGTACCGTGCTCGCCAACGAAGAGGTCATCAACGGTCGTTCCGAAGTCGGCAACTTCCCTGTCATCCGCAAGCCCATCCGCCAGTGGGTTTTGAAGATCACGGAATACGCCCAGCAGCTTCTCGACGGTATCGACGGACTGGATTGGCCTGAAGGCACGAAAGAAATGCAGAAGAACTGGATCGGACGCTCCACGGGTGCGGAAGTCGATTTCAAAGTCGCGGATTCCAATGAAACTGTCCGCGTCTATACGACCCGTCCCGACACGCTGTTCGGAGCCACCTACATGGTGCTCGCGCCTGAACATCCGCTCGTCTCCAAGATCACCACACCAGACCGCAAGGCCGCCGTTGACAAATATATAGAAATCACCCGCACGAAATCCGACCTCGCCCGCACGGAAGACACGAAGGAGAAGACCGGCGAATTCACGGGAGCATACGCGATCAATCCTGTCAACCACGTCAAGATTCCAATATGGATATCCGACTACGTTCTCGTCAGTTACGGCACGGGTGCCATCATGGCCGTTCCTGCACACGATACGCGCGACTTCGATTTCGCCACGAAATTCAATCTTCCCATCATCTGCATCATGACGCCCGATCCGAAGGCTTGCGAAGCAGCCGGAGTGAAGGTTGAAGACGTTCTCGCAGGCAAAGCCTGCTGGACGGAGGACGGCGTTCTCATGAATTCCTCCAACGACGAAATCTCCCTCAACGGACTCCATGTCGCAGATTCCAAGAAGGCCATCACGGAATGGATGCACAAGAAGGGCATCGGCACGCCGACCGTCAATTTCAAGCTTCGCGACTGGCTCTTCTCCCGCCAGCGCTACTGGGGCGAGCCTTTCCCGCTCGTCCACATGGAAGATGGCTCCATCAAGCTCATCGATACCTCCGAACTGCCCGTCGTCCTCCCCGAAATGGAAAACTACAAGCCGACGGATGACGGCGAGCCGCCGCTCGCCCGCGCCACCGAATGGCTCAACTACACTGACCCGAAGACGGGCATGAAAGGTAAACGCGAGACAAACACGATGCCACAGTGGGCTGGTTCATGTTGGTATTACCTGCGTTACATCGATCCGCACAACGACAAGCAAGCATGGGATCCCGAAAAGGAAAAATATTGGATGCCTGTCGATCTCTATGTCGGCGGTGCGGAACACGCCGTCCTCCATCTGCTTTATTCACGCTTCTGGCACAAGGTCTTATACGAACTGGGCCTCGTCACCCATCCAGAGCCGTGGAAGCGCCTCATCCACCAGGGTATGATTCTCGGCCTCTCCTATAAGGACAAGCGCGGCGTGCTCGTGCCCAACGATCTCGTTGACGCACGTGACGGCAAGTATTTCCACAAGGAGACAGGCGAAGAACTCACGCAGCTTCCCGCAAAGATGTCGAAATCCCTCAAGAACGTCGTCAATCCGGACGACGTCATCAAGAAATACGGCGCGGACAGCTTCCGCCTTTATGAAATGTTCATGGGGCCGCTGCGCGAAGTCAAACCGTGGAACACAGAAGGCGTCGATGGCGTCAACCGCTTCCTCAACCGCGTGTGGCGCATGATCATCGACACCAACACGGGAGACGTTCTCCCCGAAATCACAGACGAGCCACTCTCCAAAGAAGCGGAACGTCTTGTCCACCAGACCATTAAGAAAGTCACGGAGGACATCGACTCCCTCAGCTACAACACCGCCATCAGCCAGCTGATGATCTTCGTCAACGAGTTCAGCAAGATGCCGAAGCGCAACCGTCAGGCCATCGAGACATTCGTCCTCCTGCTTTCGCCCATGGCGCCGCACATCGCCGAAGAACTCTGGCAGCGGCTCGGCCACAATGACACGCTCGCCTACGCGCCGTGGCCGAAATACGACGAAGCCAAGCTGAAATTGGACGAAATCCAGATTGTCGTCCAAATCAACGGCAAGCCGCGCGCCCGCATCATGGTTCCAGCGGACGCGGACAAAGACGCCCTGCTGGATATCGCGAAGGCTTCCGACGAAGTCAAGCCGCACATCGATGGCAAGACAATCGTCAAGGAAATCGCCGTGCCCGGCCGTTTAATCAACCTGGTTGTCAAATAGTCTTAATCAAACGTTCGTTTTAATTTTGTCGCCTCCTTCGCTTCATGACGAGGCAAGGAGGCGTTTCATTGTTTTCCAGCGCGGTCGCATGGCCGCCCTTCATATCCGACAATCCACAGCCATCATAATCAGCGGATGACATCCCAAATGCTTCGCCATATCACAGTCTGCTTCGCCTTCCTCGCACTGCTGCTCGCGGCGCAGGAAGCCGATGAATCGTACAATATTACAAAACAATCTTTCCCGTACATCGTCACCATTCGTGTCAAGACGATGACGGAGAAATCTGCCAAAATCAACAATCCCGTCCGCTGGTTGCCGCTTAGCGAACTCATACCGGACGGTACATTGGTCAAGAAAGACCAGGTCATCGCCCGCTTCAATACGGAATATACGCAATTCGATCTTGATTCACAGTTACTTGAAGAGGCCGTCATCGACGCCAATCTGCAACGTCGTCTCGCCAATATCGAAAACAACAACATTGATATGGACGATCAGATGGGCGAACTCGACGACAAGCTAAAAACCGCCGAAGCCAAGCTCGCACGCCTCCTCAGCGAACCGAATCCAGATGACGTCCGTATCGCCGAAGGCCGCCAGCGTATCGCCGCCCTTAATTTGAAGGCCGCCCAAAAGGACTACGACAAGGCGCAAGACCGTTTCAAACGCGGCATGATCTCCCGTGCGGAACTGGATGCGGACGAAGAGACGCTCCAACAAAATCAAATCAAGAAGCTCTTCGCGGATCGCGAACTACAAGCCACAAAAGAACCATACGATCTGCCTGGCTCCATCCATTCCACACGGCTCGAAATCGAAAACTGCAAGCTTGAAATCGAAAAACTCGCCTTCGAAATAAAAGAACAGAAAAAGATTTCTGAAATCCAGCGCGTTGGTGCATCTTCCCAGAAAAAACATAAGGAACGTGAAATCAAGGAAAAAAGGGATGACATCCAAAAATCGGAAGTCAAGGCGCCCATCGACGGTTATGTCAGCCACAACCGCGTTGACAACGAAGAATTGACCATCGGCACAAAAATGTGGCCCAATTTCGCCTTTATGGAAATTCCGGATCTCACCACCATCGGCTTTCAGGGTGAGCTCCACGAATCCGACCGCAAGTATTTCAACGACGGCGATGAAGTCATTGTGCGACTCAACGGCCGCCTGCAACAGCCACTCATCTGCAAGCTCCGCAGTATCAGCACGTTGTCTCATGATATTGCAGATAAAAAGAACGCTGGTTGGGGCGACCAGCAGAAACTCGGCGTGAAGGTCTTCGATTTGATCATCGAAAAGACGGAGGAAGCCCCATGGCTCCGCCCGGGCATGGTCGGAACCGCCGAACTGAAGGCCTCCAAGCCGCTTGAAGGCCCCACCGTCCCGCTGAAATTCGTCCATTACATCGACGGCAAGCATTACATCTCCTTCGAAGGCGTTTATACGGAAGTTTCGGGAACACCGGTCAACAGTTGGTTCGTCTTGGACGATGCCGTGTGGGAGGGCCGCACCGTCACGATGCACGGCAAGCTCGTCAACCAAGTGATGGAAAACCAACAGGACGAAAAACGCTTCAGCGCGTCAGGCGAACTGGATCCAGTCCGCAAAACGGACGTCATCGTCCCGCCGATCGGCTGGTGGCCGTGGCCGAAAGTCGTATGGCTCGTTCCAGAAGAGACTTACGTCAAGAAAGGCGACGTCGTCGCCAAATTGGATCCGCAGGAGCGGCAGAAGCAGATCGACCGTATCGAGACGAACGCCGCCAGTGTCCGCGCCTCCTGCGAAGAAGCGGAAAAGAACGTTGAAATCACCCGCATCAACGGCGAATTCAAGCTGAAAATGGCGAAGAACACGTTGGAAATCGCACGTCAGACCGCCAGGAACACGCTGGAAATCTTCAATCCGCTACCAATCTACCGGGCGGAGATGAACCGCGATCTTGCAAAAGTCAATCTCATGTCCGCCAAACGCAAGGTCGAACGCGAGGAGGCTCGCGAAACGCCCACGATGTCGCCGGCCGAACTCCAGAAGCTGAAGCGAAATCTACGCAGAATGGAACTCAATCTCGAAAAAGCGCAGCTCAATCTGGACAAGGCGATCGAAGGCGCCACCCAAATCGCCCGAAGCCGAGCCAGGCTGAATCTCAAATCCGCCGAAAACGCCTACGAACTCGCCGTCAAGACCGTCCAGTTCGACAATGTATCCGCACAGCGTGAATACGAACAGACGAAACAACGTCTGGAGGAAGTCGAACAGCGTCTCCGCCGTCGTAAGGAGGAACGGGACAACCATACCATCTATTCGCCCGCAGAAGGCATCATCTGCTACAATAAGGTACGAAACGGCAACGTGTTCGCAAAAATCGCTGTCGGCAACACCGTCGGTCCGCGCTTCAACATCATGTCCATTCCAGACCTTTCCGAAATGGAAATGAAGGTCGAAGTGCCCGAAAAATACTATTCAAAGATAAAGGACGGCATGGAAGTGGAAGTGCGTGTTCCCTCCCTCACGAACGAACATCTGCCGGGCGTTGTCACAAGCGTCGATCTCCTGTTCATGAACAAAACAAAAAAGGACAGTCAAATCGGCCTATACTCCTCCCACGAGCCGTTGGGAGAGGTCGTTTTCAACGTTCGTATCCGCATCCACAGCACGGATGTCAAACTCAAGCCAGGCCTTATCGGCGAAGTCTTCTTCCCGTTCACCAAGTAACTGATTATGAAAAATTTAAAAATTACCATCTCCATCATACTGCTTCTGGCTTTCCTACTGTCAGCCTGCCTGTTGTACATCAAAGGGCGGAAGACGGAGGAGGCCATTGAATCCTATACCTATACTATACAACCTGTCGAAGGGGCCTCCCGCACGATTCTGGCGCGCGGCATCCTCCAATGCGCGGAAACCGTTCCAGCCGTCGTCGGAACGAATGGACGCATCACGGACATGATGCCGCAGGGCACGATCGTCAAAAAAGGCGATATTCTTTTCCAAATCGACGATGCGTCCGCCAAGGAGAATATCGAAAACCAGGAGGCCAGCCTCCACACGTCTGAACTCTCTCTCGTCAAGCTAAATACGCAGTATGATCTGATCGATTTCCAAGAGACGCAGACCATCGCCCTCCGCAAGGCGCAATTGGACCACGCCATCCTTGAAGAGTCAGAAGAGCTTGCGGAACCAAAGCCGCGTGAACTCCGCCTCATGGAAATCGAAGAGGAACTTGCCAAACTGAATCTGGAAGATGCGCAAGACAACTACGACCGAGAAGAACGTCTTTTCAAGAAAGACTACATAAGTGCCTCCGCTTTGGAGCCCTACGAACAGAAGCTTGAAAACGCAAAGGCTACGCTTGAAGAGCTTCTCCTGCAGAATAAACTGACACGGAAGGGCGCGACAGATGAACGTCGCGTCGAACTCAACATGGCCGTGAAACGCGCACGTTCCAACATGGAACGCCGTGAGAAGCACAAAGAACGTCGTATCAACGATATCAAGGCGCAAATCGAAGCGGAGAAACTGAACAAGAAAGTCATCATCAACAATTTGGAACATTCCAAACTGGAATGCTCACGCGCCATCGTCAAAGCGACGACGGACGGTGTCTTCAAAATCCGCACTTACCGCGATTGGCGGACAGGCGGACAACTCCGCGAAGTCGCCGTCGGCGAAGAAAAGAATCCGCAGGATGTCGTCGGTGATGTCATTGACCCGAAGCACATGGTCGTCAAACTTGTCGTCAACGAATCGGACTACCATTATTTAAAAGACGGCATGGACGTTGAACTCGAAATGCCCGCCATCACAAACCATATCTTCAAAGGAAAGCTCCAACGGCTAGGAGCGATTGGCCGAGACCGCAACCACGTTGATCCAACCGCCATGGCTTCAGGCGATTCCGAAGTCTCCATGTTCAGCGCGGCCATTGCGTTTGACGGCGAAGGCATCACTTTCCATCCAGGCATGTCATCCCTCATCAAAATCTTCATCCAGCGCACTCCAGAAGGCATTCTCATCCCCCGCGCCGCCGTCGATTACAATTCCGACGGCCAGTTCACCGTCCAATTCGCGGACAAATCCGTCCAGGCCATCGAAGGCTCCTATTTCAACGAAAATTATTTCGAAGTCAAAAAAGGTGTGAACATAGGGGATTCGCTGCTCATCCAGACGACGCACGGCATGCTGTAACAAACTCCAATCACCGGATATACGATAATGGATTCAGTCATTCACATTTCAGGACTCGAACGACATTACAAGATGGGCGACAACATCGTCGCCGCACTTGACGGCGTCAACCTCGAAGTCCATCGCGGCGATTTCCTCATGGTCGTCGGTTCCTCTGGCTCCGGCAAGTCAACGCTGATGCATCTTCTTGGATTGCTTGATATTCCGACAAACGGCGTCATGGAAATCAACGGCCAGAGCATGACGAACTGCTCGGACAAGCGGCTCTCCTATCTGCGCAACGAACACATCGGCTTCGTCTTTCAGCAGTTCAATCTGCTCAATGACCTGAACGTCGTCGAAAACATCGCATTGCCATTGGTTTACCGCGGCGTTCCAAAAGCCGTTCGCCTGGAGAAAGCGAAAGTTCTCGCCGAAAAACTCGGTCTCGGGCAACGCCTCCGCCATCATCCTAAAGAACTGTCCGGCGGACAGTTGCAACGTATCGCCATCGCCCGCGCGTTGATTTCCGATCCAGATATCCTCCTCGCAGACGAACCGACAGGCAACCTCGACTCCGTAACATCCCGTGAAATCATGCAGATTCTCTATGACCTTAACGAGCAAGGACATACGATTATCATGGTCACCCACGACCCGAAGCTCGCAGATCAAGGCACGCGAAAAATCACCCTCTCCGACGGCAAGATCATCGAAGATGTCAAAGGCTCCCGCAAATCTAATCCGAATCCCGTTGTCCATCAAGACAATACAGCGCAGCGCGGTGGCCTTTCCATCTCTGACCTGCTCCGCATCGGCATCAAGGAAGGCTTGCTCGCCCACCAGATGCGTACATTCCTTACGATGCTCGGTATCATCATCGGTGTCTCCTCCGTCATCGCCATGTCGTCCTTCTCCCTCGGCAGCAAACAAAAACAGGCCGATCAGATTCGCGCTCTCGGCGCCAATCTCGTGCGAGTCGTCGATAAGCAATTTGAAAACGAACGTCTCGTAGATACGCGTATCCATGGTTCTAGAGGCCTTAGCAGGAGCGACTTGGAGGCTATTCGGCAGGGCATCCCGAAAATCGGCAAGGCCGCCTGCCTCCGCGAAGTGAAACTCAATACCCTTTACGACCATAACCCAATTAATGCGAGAATATTAGGTGTCGAAGGCGACTATCTCACCGTCAACAATCTCGCGCTTCAGACAGGCCGATTCTTCGATTACGGCGACAAACAGCACAGCAGCCTCTGCACGATTCTCGGTGGCGGCATCGCCCGCGCTGTTCTTAAGCATGCCGTTGACAATGAGAAACTTCCACAATCGGCAAAACTGTCTGACTTGCTTGGAGACGTCATCCTGCTCGGCGGCAATCCCTACCGCATCGTCGGCATTCTCGCCGATAAGGCGATTGATTTGGACGAACTGGAAGCCACATCCGTCAGCGACCCCAACAACGACATTCTCATTCCGATGGAGACACTCCTCACGCGAACTGCCTATCTGGACCTCCGCTCCGAACTCGACGAAATCCAACTTCAGCTCACGACTGAAGACGATTTGGCGGACGCCGGCCGTTCCATCAAAGCCATCCTTGGCATCACCCACGCGGGCGTCAACGACTACGATTTGGTCATCCCCATGGACCTCCTCAAGCAAAAACAGCAGTCGCAACGCCTGCTTGACATCTTAACCATCTGCATTTCATCCATTTCCATCATCGTTGGCGGTATCGGCATCATGAATATCATGCTCGCTTCCGTAACGGAGCGCATCCGCGAAATCGGCATCCGCCGCGCCATCGGCGCGACGCGTGCGGACATCATGCGGCAGTTCCTTTCCGAAGCGATGACCATTTCCGTGACGGGCGGTGTCTTCGGCGTCATCCTCGCGGCGGCGGTCGTCGTCATCACATGCAGCCTACTCACGCTACCAGTCGTCTTCTCATTGACGCTACTGCTCGTCGCCGTCGCCGCATCAACCGCCACAGGTTTGATCTTCGGCATCTACCCCGCCTATCAGGCCGCCAACAAGAATCCTGTTGAAGCCCTTCGCGCAGAATAACTTCCATCTCTTAGCAGAGGATATTCCATAATGAAAAAAACATTTCTGACACTTCTTCTCCTGCCTGTCCTGCTGCTCGCCGACGAGACGCCGAAATGGACACTGCAACAGTGCATCGACTACGCCCTGGAGCATTCGCCGTCACTTGAACGGCAGAAACTTACGACCAATTCGCAGACGCTTCAGACCGTCATCGAAAAGGCCGCATTCGACTGGTCACTCTCCGCGTCCGACACCTACAGCATCGAAAATCCAAACAACAATTCCGCCAGCATCGGTCTCCAAAAGGATTTTCAGAATGGTTTCAAATTCAGGACGACTGCAACTGGTTCACAAACAGAGCACAATGACTACAAAAGCACGACGGTCGCCTTCCAGATATCCAAGCAGATTCTCGGCGGCGGCACCGCACTCGAAACAAAATACAACTTGGAGGCCAGCCTCGTCGATGAACTGATTTCGCAGAACAACCTGAAACGCGCCCAGCGGCAACTGATTCTGAATGTCACACTTGCCTACTACACGATCATCCGCGCCCAGCAGTCGCTGACCGTCAAGCAGCGCGCTCTTGAAAATGCCAAGCAGAACCTGTTGATTACCAAGGAACGCGAAAAGCCGCTGGACATCCTGACGGCCGAACTCCGCATCCCAAACAACGAATTGTCCGTCAACTCCGCCAAACGGACCATCGCCAACGGTCTTGATTCGCTGAAGGAGCTCATGGGCTACGACGTCGCCAAACCGCTGGACATCACGGGTGATTTCACCTATGAAGTCCAGACCATCATCCCTGAAAACGACCTCGAATTCGCCTCCGACAATCTGGAGAGCATCATCAACAACCGCCTCGAAAAGAAGAAGGTCGAATGGCTCGTCGAAATCCGCGACTCCCACAAGCTTCCAGACGTGACACTCTCCGCGACGCACCGCCAGCATGGCGATGGCGATGGATACAATCTCGATGGAAAGGACGACCAAATCCTCGGCATTTCCCTCAACTGGACCATTGGGCGCAAGGCGGACATCGCCCGCTACGAAATTGCCCAGAACAACCTCGCACGTAACAATTCTGAATATTTCACGCTCTGCCAGGAACTTAGCGCCAACATCAGCAGTTACAAACGCCGTCTGGACGAATACGCCCGTGCCGTCGAACTCCAGGAGCTGCAGTGCAATCTCATCAAACGGCAGGAGGAACTCTACCGCGACAAATGGGAAAACGGCGAAATCGACATTCTCGAACTTGTCCGTACGCAGACCGATCTCGAAAATTCCTACGTCGATTTGAGCGATTCCAAAATCAACTACCTTGAGCTTCTTGCCAACTACATGTTCCTAATCGGCAAGTAATAATGCCTTATGCTTTTCCGTCGCGAAAGCGACATCGCACGGAGTGCGAAACAGCGCCTGTAGCGGCGCGCAATCTGCGGTAAGCAAGAGATAGAATCAGCGCTCGCAAGAACGCCACAATTTACCCGAAGCGTAACACTCTTCGGCTTTTGTACATACCCGTTTTTCTATACAGATATGAAATTTCTTCTGGCACTTTTCAAATACTTTCCCAGCGGCGGTCTGCAAAAGGACACGCTGCGCATCGCCGAAGAAGCAATCCGTCGCGGACATGACGTCACTCTTCTTACAACATCATGGGACGGCCCGCCGCCGCCCAACGGCCTTGAAATCATCCGCTGCTCTGTCCATGGACTGAACAACCATCGCCGAATGGATGATTTCGCACGTATGTTTCTGCGAATCAAGAATCAATGCGATTATGACATCACGCTCGCCATGAACCGAATTCCAGGGGCGGACTTCTATTTCGTCGCAGATTCCTGCATGGCGACATGGATGCCGCAGAAGCATTCCAAACTCGCCCTGCGCCTTCTACCAAGATACAGAATCTATCTGAATCACGAGGCCGCCATCTGCGCATCCGACAGCCCGACCACGCTGCTCTACATCGCCAATTTTCAAAAGCGCGATTACCAAAAGATATACAATCTTCCTGACAATCGCTTCATTTATCTGCCGCCCGCCATGGACGACCGTTGCCGCCGCCCAGAAAACGCCGCTGAAATCCGTTCGCGAATGCGCCATGAACTCGGTCTGACCGACGACGAAACCGCCATCATCCAAATCGGTACGAACCTTTGGCGGAAAGGCGTTGACCGCGTCTGCGCAACGATTCGCGCCATGTTGGACCAAAACCGCAACGCCCGTTTCATTCTTGTCGGCGGCGACCAAGAGGCCGATGTTGCCAAACTTGTCTCCAAATACGGAATTGACAAGCATTTCACGTTCCTTGGCACGCGAAGCGACGTGCCAGATTTACTACAGGCGGCGGACCTCATGGTCCATCCCGCCCGCGAAGAAGGCGCAGGAAATGTTCTCATTGAAGCCATCGCCGCAGGGCTTCCTGTCATCTGCACGGAAGTCTGCGGCTTCTCCAATTTCGTTCAAGGCGCAACAGGACTTGCCATTTCCGAACCATTTTCACAAGAAACGTTGAACCAAAGTGTTGCAAAAGCAATTGACAGTCTTTCGCAACTTGCCGCCATGACGATTGAATACGCGGAGACACAGAGTTTCAGCGGGCGTGCCGAAGTCGCATTGGACACGATGGAGCAGTTCGCGCAAAAGCGCAAAACGGATTTCATCCAATCCATCTGCGCCCATCATCAACAACTGACGATGCCCCATGACATTGTCGCTTTGCAGGAAGATGAAGGCGACTGGCGTCTTCTCAACGGCTTTGCACTTCCCATGGCCCGTGAAATCATCAAAATCCATAAGACTCAATGCGACAATCAAATATGGTTGAAAAACGATATCAAACGCCGCGTTTCACGAGTTGTTTGCAATAATATGTCATTCATTGTCAAGGAGTTCTGCAGAGATCACAGCCTTCCGTGTCTCAACCACGGCCGTCGTACATGGACGTATTCGCAGAAATTGACGGGACTGACCGCCCCATGCCTGGCCTGGCTCCATGAATCATCAGGCCGTAGTTTTCTCATCTTCACAGACCTCGGCATGACCGACCTTTTCTATCCCAAACAGCTCGAACGCACGTCTGATTTGCCGAAAGCGTATTATACTGCGGGAAAAATACTTGCGGAACTTCATGCCCACGGCATCTACCATGCCGACACCAAAGCCGTGAATTTCGTCATCAACGACAACTTGCGATGGGCCTCGTCGCCGTCCATGATCATCGACTGCGACGATGTCCATTTTCATCGTTCCGTCTCCAAGAGCCATCAAATCAAGAACATCGCGCAATTTCTCTGCACGATGGGCAATCTTCCTGACGATTTGCGCAAAACTCTTGCCACCGATTTCCAAAATGGTTACCAGCAAACCGCCCATCTGTCATCAGCGGAAATGACCGCCCTCATGGAACAAGTTACTCACCGTATGAAGACGGATACGTCATTGGAAACTAATCTGCCAACTGGAAACGGTAAGTCTGAATAGGCCCTTATTTGGCTGTAAGATTTTATGTAACATATTGAAAAAACACGTTGATGATCTGGCAGATAATTTTTGGCATTTATGGTAAAACTCTATTCCCTAAGAGGAGAGGTTACGGAAGCCGCGGAGCGACATCGCACGGAGTGCAAAAACATGCCAGCCACAGGCAAGCTCCCGCAAGGGTGCGCAGCCTGTGGTAGAGCACTCTCTTGAATCGCATCCGCAATGGTGCCACCTATAAGGACATTACCTATCTTTATAGGATATAGAGCGTATGGTAAAATAAGGCTGGCTTTTACCGCAATACCATGATAATTGCAGTGTTCGATGACAAGGAGGTCGGCATGAAACAGTGGCTCCGCAAGATATTCTTCTGAGATAAAACGGCGCAAGGCGCTCATTTGGGACTGATATTGTTTTTTTGTAACACCTTCCTTCTAATCTGAACCATTCATTTTTGGGATCCTAAACTCCCATAGAAGAAAATCATATTTTTTGTCACAAAGAGGGTTGCATGGCTTATACCCCTCTTTTTTGATGCTAATTTCTGGCAACCTATATAGGGACCATAACATGAGTGAAAAACCGATTTGGATTACCCAGTTCAACCGCCCAGCGGGGACGGAGATCAAGCACATAGGAAACCGCTGGTACCTTTACGAGCTCCTCAGCATCTACGACAAGGAGAGGAAGCGCAAGAAATCCTGCCGCTGCTTCGGGGCGATAACGGAGGAGGGCCTGAAGCCGAGCAGGCGGAACTCGCCGCTTGCGCAGCCCGCCCCGCGTGAAACAGAGAACCTCAAGTACGGCACGACTGCCTTCCTGCTGGCCCTGAACGACCCCATGCGTAAGTGCCTGGCCGCACTGTACCCCGACTGCTGACGGGAGCTGTTCGCCATGGCACTGCTGAAATGCAAGGAGCGGTCGCGCTTCAGTCGGATAGATTTACATTGCATCATTTCGTTCATGGCGCAGTGCCTCGGCGACCTTCACCTCAGCGCGGGTCGCGTCATCGCGCTGCTCCGCCGCATCGATATGAACCGCGGGGCCATTCGCGAATACATTAAGGGGGATCTGCCCTCCAGCGGGCTGGTGCCGAGGCCGAGATGGTGGCATTTCGACTTGTAGATATCAAGCACAGTGGTAAGGTCGCGAAGACTCTCGCGGCCGCTCAATTGCCCGATCATCAGCGTGAGCAGCTGATGACAGCATGTGAAATGATTCACTTAGGCATCCCCACGATGCGTCGCCACAATCCACCTGAACTAGAAGTAATCAAGATATTCCACTATTTGCGCAAAAACGTATTTGTCCTTGTTCATTTGCAGCCTCCGTTATACGGCTACAAAGATACACATTCAAATTGTTATGATCAAAAAATTCAATTTATCTTATTGATATTTAAGTAATTGTCATGTTGTATTTTTGATTTTTCTAGGACACTACTGTGAGTCATATTATTACACATCGTAGATAGCACCTCACAGCGATAGGTGTATGAAATGTCTTAATGTGTCCCAACACTATCTTTATATTTACGTTATATGGAATGTGCACTCAAATCATAAGAAATCATGATTTGCAATATGATTTTTTATGACTTGAGGATTGTAAAATGACTTTGTATCATTATATTTAAAATATTGTGTTATTTCGTTAAATCTAGACAAGGAGGCTTTAATATTAATCTAAATAGTTAAAAACAAGGATTTTAAATATAATTGACCGCTTTTGCGGGCAATGCCAGTGCTTGGTGATTCTCCGAAATTAGGACCTTCTGAACAATCGCATGAAAGCACACGGCAGGGGTACCCCTTGTGGGCGTCTCCTTTCGTGCTTTCATGCAGGTCGTCCTAAACCTCGGAGAATCACGGAATGAGGTGCCCCGTTTTTTTGTCTATTTATTATCAGAAAATATAAATTGATTATGATAAAAATATACTGTCCAAGTTGTAAAACTGAATACGAAATTGAGGATAAATATTTTAATAGAAAAGTAAAATGTGGAGTTTGTAACTTCAGCTTTTTCCCTTCACGGGAAAATACCAATCAAATGACCTCAGCAAGTCTATCAAATGGAATTAAGACAGATACGGTAAGTTCAAATAATGTTTTTTCTTCAGCAAAAAATGCACAACCAATCAAGACAATAACATGTCCACATTGTTGGAAAAGATTTGATATAAAAGATATAAATTATATTTCTAGGCATCTTGAATTAGTTGGCGATACAATACTTGGCTCCGAGGCACAAACACGTTTTATCCCGTCTCGTTTTTCTCCTGCAGGCGTTCCCCTAGATGCCAAAGGTTGTGAATGCCATGAAAAGGCATGCCCTAACTGTCATCTGAAAATTCCTGAAGCATTGATGGACTATCCATCTTCATATTTTTCCATAATCGGAGCCCCCGCCAGTGGAAAAACATATTTTTTAACGGCTATGCTTTGGAAAATGCGTAAATGTCTGTCACAATATTTTGAAGAAAATTTAACAGACGTTGACATGACTTTAAATATGGTATTGAATGATTATGAAACAAAGTTATTCTTAAATGATAAACCTGATCAATTAGTAGCATTGCCTAAAACAGAATTGCAAGGCAAAGGATTTTCAACGCAAATACTGTTAAATGATATGCCAGTTGATTTACCTAATCCTTTTATTTTTACATTAACACCTATTTTCTCCAACAATGCTTCTACGTTCTCGAATATCCGTAGAAATTTAATATTATATGATAATGCAGGGGAGCATTTTGAACCTGGTCAAGAAAACGTCAACAATTTAGCTACTTTCCATTTAATGTATTCTGACGGCTTGATTTTCTTGTTTGATCCATTGCAAGATTCTCGATTTAAATCTGAATGTGGAAAAGATGACCCTCAAACACAAAATTATAATGCAATCAACCAGTTAAGCCTTTTTTATGAAATGGCAAATCGCATACGTAGTTTTAAAGGATTGCATATTGCGGAAAAATACAAACATCCTTTAGTTATCGCTATTTCAAAATTTGATGTATTCCGTAATTTAATCAAATATGAAATAAAAGATGACGATTTCATATTTTTTGAAGAAAAGGCAATGGAATATTATTTGAATATTGATAATATCATAAATGTTTCATTCCTTATTCGCCAAAAAATACTTGAAATCATTCCTGAACTAGTAGGGGCTGCAGAATCATTTGCTGAAAATGTATATTATCTTCCTGTTAGCGCACTAGGTACGTCCCCCAAAATAATAAATAATAATTCAGACAGTCATAAGATATTAGGTATTTCCCCTTCTGACATTCATCCATTCTGGGTAGAAGTGCCATTGCTTTTATTAATGTATTTGCAAGGATATATAAAAGGCAATGATGGTCTTCAGGAAGAAAATGAAGAAATCTCACAATATCAAATTCTAAATGATACAATTCGATTTATTTTTCCAGGCAGTAGAAAACGCTATGAATTACCAAAGACATATTGTGGACATAATGTCTTTTCTGTTGAAAATGGCAAATATTATAAACTTCCAATGATTGAGAATGAAATCAAGCCACAAAAAATGTCTGAAAATGGAAATAATATATTATTCGATAATTCATTCTGGAATAATTGATATATTAAAATAGGATACAAATAATGGCATTTGAACTTATATACACATCATATCCAACAGGAATCAGAGCCGGCTCCTCTGGTTTTTGTACAGTTGCGCATACTAATTCAATGCCCAAACCTCTTATGACAATATTGGAGGGGTTGAGCGGATACAATCCTCTTTATCCACATTATGATCCTAAAGCTTGGAATAATCCTGTATCATACGCTCATTGCATCCGTGATAAGTATCATATTCTCAGTAGGGTGTGCTTTAATGGCACAGACTATACTCAACGATCAAACAAGCTTGCCTCACACATCGCGATAGAGGAAATGGAAGCATATACTCTCCAAGGAGGGCCAAGTTCTGTGTTTTTTGTTGATGGTATCTTCAAGGATGCCAATTGGCAAATAAAACCGGAAATTTATGAAAAACCTCTCATATTACCTCAGGTATCACTTAAAGGTGGTAAATGTAAAACATGGGAGCTGGTCACTGGCGATGCGGGATGGGGTGGAGTATTAGCAGAAAATTATCTAAATAAATCAGATAGAATTGCTTATATTGTTTATTCACCAGAGCAACATAATGTAGTATTAAAGTTAATTCATGAAGCTTTGGCCTTGCTCCCTGAAGCAGTTCGCTGGAATGTCAGTTTTAATACATATTGCACTAATATTCCTGCTGGAATAACATATCTTTGGCGTTGTTGTTTGGCGGGCTCGGATATGATTTCCAAAGCTCGTCATATCGGTACAGATCTTATAATTGACATTTCCCAGCCATTACCCAAAGCGACAGGGAATGAATTAGTTGAATTTGCAAGAACAGGAAAAAATCCAATTCCTCTTTCTGAAGAATTTGAAGAAGAACACTTAAAATTAAAATTGCCAAATGATAAAGTTAATTACAATATTCATGAAAATAACAGGTTGCAATCTATTGAATTTAAGAATACAGTTGAAAAAAGAACTTCCCCAAATATCGTCATTCAACCAGAACAACCAGATGTAAATAATATGAAAAATAACACATTCTTAATTTATCTTGGCATTTTTATTATCATTTTAAATTTGCTATTGTTTATATTATATCAGAAACAAATAAACAAAATGAAATATATAAATGAAAAACTTGATTATAAAGTGGAAAAAGTTAATAATGAAATTGAAAAACTTGATACTAAATTAAGTAGTATAAATGAAAAACTTGATTCAAAAATTAGTAATGTAAAAGAAAAACTTGATTTAAAAATTAATGTGTTGTCAACTGGTTTGGCAAAGTTAGAAGATAGAAATGATTCAAAGAATAAAAATACTGACAATTCATCCGCTAAAGAAGTCTCAAAAGATAATAAGCAGTCTTCTGAAAAAAAACAGGAAGCAGTATCTGATAAAAGAAAATCTTCATCAAACGATAATCAATCAGATTCGACAAAAACTAAAAATTTAAAGCAGAATCAGATAGAAGGAAACAACCCCATGACAGATTCTCAAAAAAATACAAAAATTGAATTTGGATCATGGGTGTTTCTGGAAAAATTATTACAAGACAAAAAATGTGAGATAACAGATCCTATTAGTGATCTTGGGAAATTAAAAATATCAGTTAATGATAAGATTCAAAAAGTAAAACCTGAGAAAGAAAGTATAATTTTGAAATTGGGCTCAGATAATACTAACAAAATAGGGTATTGTGAGTTAATATTTAATATTGAAAATAAAAAATTAATTTTTGAAAAAAAGAGTGGTAAATTAAAGCCTTTCTTGAAAGAAAAAATATGCATAATCATTGATACGGAAAAAGAAATAATTTATTATCCATTGTATTTTACAGATCAATCATCAATAACAGGAGACGATATTATATTTCAACAATCGAGTAACAAATTTACAATAAATTGTTCAACGTTACCAAGTAAGACAGAATTAAAGTTAAAAACAAAAGATAAAGAAATTATATTTTTAAGAAAAGATATTAATCAACTAGGAACTGACTTTATTTTTAATACAAACAATAATCAAAATAATACAATAAATAATCAAAATATAAAAGAAATATTAAAAAATGATCCAAAACTATTTTTATACATTGATGACAAAGAAAGATTATCAGTACCTTTTTCTGACATTAAGAAAAAATAATACAATATAGGAATTTTCCATGATAGATGTTTCTCAACTCATAACTCGTATCCAAATTCTTCTGTCGGGAACAAATTTAGAAGACACGCCTCATGGGAGAAAGTTGTTCGAAGAATACAATAATCTTTGTAAATCTGCAAATGCCAGACTTGTTGAATGTAATGCATTTTTTGAAGCTCAACGCAATGTTGAGGCGATTGTTGTCTTGTCATCTCCACCTGAATTACTAAATCTTGTTGAAAGATTACAGTTTCCAGAGTTGGAGGAATTTTTAAATTTAGCTCAAATGTACGATTGGGGAGACGGAGAAAAAATAAATCTTGCCATTTATGAGAAATTGAAGACAAGTCGTTCTTCGATGCTGAATAGTTACACTTTAATTTCAGAGTATTCCCAAATCTCCCGAAGTGATAAAGTTGAAGAAAAATTAGTTCTATTAAGGAAAATTGTTGAAAACGAGCCAAGTAATACTGAATGGATAGCTGTCATTCAGGAGGTTGAATCACAATATTTGAGAAAAATTATTAATGAAGCACAATCTGCGATTATAAAGGAGGATTATAACCGTTTAGGAGAGATTCAAAACGAGCTGGGCAATAGTTCATGGCATATAGAGATTCCAGAAGCTGTTACTAATAAAATTAATACAGTAATGCATACTTACAGATTGTCCCAAATGCCTGAACAAATTCAGGATCTACTTGTGGAAGGGGAAAATGCGTATGAATTGCAAGATATTATAGCCTTAGAGGATACTTTGTTTTTAATAGATACATTATGTTCTGAAAATGAATATACCCCATCAAACGATATATTGATTAGAATCAAAAAATTGAAAGAAGCAGTAGATGATTATAAAGAAAAACTAAAAAAGCAGAAAGAATGGCAGTCTATATTAAATGATATCAATAATGCAATAGGTTCAAATGAATCAATAGAGAAGATTCAACAATTAGTAAAAACTGCACAATGTTATCCGTACGAAATACCTAGAGTATCAATTGAAAAAATTAATAGTTATATAAAGATACAAAAATCACAAAGAATACATAAAATATGCAAGACTTTCCTATTTTTTATCTTTGTCGGAATAGGTCTGTCCATTTATATATGGTGGTATATTACAACAAAGCAAATAAAAGATTTTGTTTCTTCAACACAAGTCAAGATGACTGAATACAAGGTTGCTGAAATTCAAGAGGATATATTGCTCTTTGAAAATAATCACATATTTGTTTCATATTTTGAAGAATTTAAGGATTTACATGATTCTGTATCGAGAATGAAAGAAGAAGTTAATAAAAAACATAAAGAATTTTCTGACAATCTAAATGAATTAAAAAAAGCAATTTCAGAGATAAACCTTGAAGACTCTTTGGAAGATGCAGAACAAGAAATTGAAAAAATAGAAGAAAAATTACAAATCCTTTCAGAGAACGCTTTGCTAGAAGAAGACAAGAATGAATACAATCAGATAGAGAAAACAATTAATGAAAGAAAGGATGAAATTAAGTTTAAGCAAGAGATAAAATCAGCGGCAACCGAATATCAACTTCCCTCAGATATTCTCGAAAAATGCGTAACACTCTATAACGAAGATAAAAAGAAAGAAGCAAGAGAACTTTTGAAAACATCTTGTGAAAAAAAAGAAAAAATAATTAATCTAAATAAATTTCATACATCAATTGGGCATGCAGACAATTTAATTACTTTACAGAATATTATTAAGAATGCATATGAAAGTGATCAAGCAATATATAAAACAGATGAACTGCAAAAAATGCTGCATATTTTAGAAGAAGATTGTAAAGTGCTAAATAATTTGATAACCTATCAAAAGGTAAAAAAGATAAATGAATTATCTCAATATCGCAATATGCCATATATTCACGATATGATGAAAATTGAGGAGACAGAGTCACTAAAGAGTATTTCAGAGAGAATCGGGGCAGAATTATCAAAACTAATCAATATATGCTCGAATATTTCCTATTTAGCATTTTTGACAAATGATAATCAAAAAATAGAAATATATCATCGGGGAAATATAAAAGGATCCTATGACACTTACTTTTCCACTACAATGTTAGATGATTCACAAATTGCTATTTCCTACAATAGGAGTATAGGATTTCTGATAAAGCAGCTTGATGATGATAATATGA
The DNA here is from genome assembly GCA_017964325.1 of Victivallales bacterium. Next base: position 21,039 of record JAGCSE010000163.1, read on the forward strand.
TAAAAAAATCATGGGCTGGAGTAACAATTACAGAACCACAGCCTCCATTGACTTCATATAAATTAAAAGCCACACAACCACCATTTATGAAAACATGCAGAAGAATCAAAGACAAAGCCCTTACTTTGACATCTATTAATGTTTATAGTGGAATAATTGATTTTTTGCAGGAAATTCACCAAGATACCAATTGCTTACCATATATAAAAATTTTAATAATGCAAAAGATTCTTTCGTCTTTTTCTTTATTAAATAATTCTTCTTTTGATTCACTAAAAGAATTAAATAATTCATTGCTTAAAATTGTCGAATCAGATGAGGCCGCTTCTGGTAATATTTGTGATAACAATCTTAATTCAATGTCAACAGCATTTCTAGAACATCTTGATTTAGAAGATTATCGCACTATGGCGGCAATCTATGAGATTGAACAAAATTTAATTCAAATTGTTTCCCAATGGAGATTTCAATATTTAGGTGTTCTTTTTAAGAATAATAATGATAAAGATCCTCAATTACTTATTTCAAATAAAATATCTAAATTAGAAACTGATGTATTATGTTTAGATGATAAAATGTCTAATTTTGTTTATCTCGGTCGTTTAAAGAATAATAAAATCGAATATGTCATAGATGATATTTCTCCGTATATCGGAAGAATATTATTTACAATCAAAGGAAATGAACGTTTAGTGGATACTACAAACGATACTATTAAACGTATGAAGAAAAACAATATCATAGAAGTATCCTGGCCTTTGTCTTGGCCCATGAATCTTTTAAAAAATATATAATGGAGAC
>JAGCSE010000164.1 GCA_017964325.1 Victivallales bacterium
GTGATGAACGCGAAGCGGATGAGGCCCTCGTATGTCTTGATGACGTTGTAGAACCCTTTGAGCTGCTTGAGAATTGTCGGCATGTTCGGATTGTCGATATTGCCAAGGATGGGCTTGTCATATTCGTCAACCAGAACAACCACCTGTCCATCTTTGTTCAGTTTCTGGATCAACTCGATGAAACGTTCCTGGGGAGTAGGCCCCGACAGCGTCAAATCGTATTTGACAGCGCATTCAGCCAGACGCCGGTCAAGAAAGACGCCCAGTTCCTCTTGTGTCGAAGCCATGCAGGCTCCAAAATCCAGATGGATGACAGGGTACACCTTCCAATCGTAGTCCATCTTGTCGATGGCCAATCCCTTGAACAGCTCTCGCCGACCTTGAAACACGGCCTTCAGCGTCGAGACCAGCAGCGACTTCCCGAAGCGGCGCGGACGCGACAGGAAATACTCCCCGAACGCAGGCCTGGCCAGCTTGTGGACATACTCGGTCTTATCGACATACAGGAAACCGTTCGATATGATTTTGCCGAAATTGAATGTGCTGGTGCTGATGCCTTTCATTCTTCCCCCGCATGAGAGTTTAAATGACGTGTGCCTGATTCTCCTTCAAATATATAATGGATAACCAAATTGGCAAGAACGCGGCCGGAGTATGCCGGCGGCGTCCCGTTAATGCTCCTGACTTAAGCCACGTGGCTGAAGCAAACGCCGAAGGCGTGAACATAACCAACGGCAAGGTAGAGAAATATACCTGGCGCGGCCTTTGGCCGCAACCAAAACAATCAATATGGTCTCTTTGTCTAGGCGTCTTGCGTCTTTGCTCACGTCTCATGTCTCACGTCTCATGTCAAACCGCGCGATGGCGACGCCATTGCGCACTTCTACTGGGGGGAGGGCGTGAGACGTGAGACGTGAGACGTGAGACGAGCGGCGACGATGGACGGCAAGACGTTGGACGGGAGACGATTGGACGATTAGACAGCAGGAAAATCTTAGCGAAAAAAACAAGAAAATGAACAATAGTAGTACGGAACCGCGTTGCTGTGGCAGGAACTAAAGTCAAGGGTATTAGCATCCCGTGTTGGTTGCTTTTGCTTTCAACAACAGACATTTGTGGTTAAGCACCACATTCTGCAATCACATATGACACAAAAAATTGCCTTTCCAACTTGTTTTTTTCCGATAATGCATCAATTTAATAAATGTTGAATCAACACTCCATTAACTCAAAAGTAAGACAACGATGTGCGATTGCTTTAAAACAGCTGAATATTTCCTTCGTCTTCAAACAGGAGACGCAGGGGATGCCATATCCAACATGAAACTGCAGAAGCTTCTGTATTATGCCCAAGGCTTTGCATTGGCCATTCTTGGCGAACCACTGTTCAACGACGATTTTGAAAAATGGACATACGGTCCCGTTTTGCCAGCCGTATATAATAAGTATAAGGATTTTGGTTCAGGGGCGATTCCACGCCCTGAGGGGGCGAACCTACAGGACTACAAGGATGACGAACGCAAGCTTTTGGATGAGGTCTATTACACCTTCGGGCAATATTCCGCCTGGGCGCTCAGTGAAATGTCCCATGCTACGAAACCATGGCAGGATGCGGAATTGGGCAAGATTATCTCCAAGGACTCCATGAAAGAATATTTTGCCACTCAGATAGAAAAATGACCATCAAGCATCCTCCCCTGCAGAAACAAGGGCAAAGAATCATTCCCCCAAAGGAGAATCTTGTCAATTTCAATGCCCGGAATCCTAAAATATCCTTTGAATTTCTTGCGGGGGACTACTGTTTGTCAAAATGCGAAATACGGGAAAAGGCGGAAATCGCCGATACCCTTCATCGTCTTTCAAAACATACCTGGCAGGAACTGCTTACTTTAGGAAGAAAGCATGATGGCTGCGAACCATTGCCTATTGCGGAACTGAAATGTTCTATTCCCGACAACATCCTCTTCCGCGAACAGAAGCATGCCACCGTTTTCCACAATCCGGGGAAAATTCCCATCGTTGGATTTCGTATCGAAGATACCTTTTATATGTTCTGTATTGACAGAACATATACAGCTTACAACCATAGTTAGTAAGTAATCAACAGCAATAACCAAGAGCCTAAGACCAAAAGTCTAAAACAAATTCCATAAATCATGAAGCGACCGCTGGCCGCAACCAAATAATCATCATGCGATCTTTTCCTCCCATGTCTTATCTTCTCATGTCAAACCGCGTGATGGCGACGCCATTGCGCCCTTCTACTGGGGGGGGAGGGCGTGAGACGAGAGATGCGAGACGTGAGACGTGTGGAGACGATGGACGACAAGACGTTGGACGGGAGACGATTGGACGAATAGACAGCAGGAAAATCTTTGCAAAAAAACAAGAAAATGAACAATAGTAGTACGGAACCGCATAGCGGTGGCGGGAACTAAAGTCAAGAGTTTTAGCGTCCTGCCGTCAGCTGAAATAATCTCGCATAAAATCATATATGATTATATTATTTCAAATATATTTTCAATATGACAATTTAACTATTTATGGTTTTATAAAATATTTTATTATATTGTATTTTATCTTGTTATAAATATTCATATCAATTTATAATCATGATTAAAATCACAATATCTTTTTAACATATAATGATCATTTCATGATTTTATTCATGATAAAAGACATATCTCATCCAAAAACAAAACTGCCGCCGAATGGTGCCCTTGCACCAAACGACGGCAGTTATCAACCAAAAAAAATGTGATTTAAATCTCTGTGACTCTGTTTTAACTTCCAGCGTATTGGTTCATCAGCACCATTTGATTTTTATTGTTTTTGAGTTCTTCTGTGAATAGCCAGAAATTAGTGGGCTTGAAGTTGCTCTTGCACATAGTCGGTCGTGAGAATTTTTTAACTACGCCATCAACATCCAGCAGCGTCGTGTTGTGGGACGTGTAGGCCTTGTCGGCCTCCGTCTGCACCTGCCCCTTCATGAAGAACTTGTTGTAGTTCAGGTCGCGGTTGTCCGCCGACACACGGAAGTAACGCCCCATGTCCTCCGACCGCAGCCGCTCCTCCCACGTCATCAGCGTCTCGTAGAGCTTCTCACCATGATGCGTCCCGATGATGTTCGTGCCCGTGTCGCCGAACAGCCTCTGGACGCCCTTCGCCAGGTCGCTGATGGTCGATGCGTCCGCCTTCTGGATGAACAGGTCGCCCGGGTTCGCGTGCTCGAACGCTAACCGTACAAGATCTACTGCTTCATCAAGATTCATGAGGAACCGCGTCATGGCGGGGGGGGTGATGGTAATGGGATTGCCTGTGTCCCGCCTGTGCCGGGGAGGTGGTGCGTACGTCCCGCCTGCGCCTGCATTTTACCCAACGGCGGGATGCCGAGGGGACCATCTTCCCGCAGGCGAGACACACGCGGGACCTCCTAGAATCGCCAGTACAAATATTCTGCTTTTTCAAATTCCTCCCGTGAAAGCAACCCTTTGATGTCCAGCAGGACCTTCTTCCCCCTGCCGAACAACGCCCCCATGCTCTTCACCGTGAACGACTCGAACGCCGTGTGCGCCACCGCCAGTATCACCGCGTCCATCCCCTTGATCGATGAAATATCCACGAAGTCGATGCCGTACAGCCGTTTCGCCTCTGCGGCATCCGCCATCGGATCCGCAATCAACGGCTCGATGCCGTACTCGCGCAGCTCCTTCACGATGTCGAACACCTTGCTGTTGCGCGTGTCCGGGCAGTTCTCCTTGAACGTGAAGCCCAAAATCGCCACTTTCGCATTCTTCACGTGCTTCTCCGCCTTGATGAGGCTCTTCACGCAGTTCTCCGCCACGTATTTGCCCATGTCGTCGTTGATGCGGCGGCCCGCCAGGATGATCTGGCTGTGGTAGCCCAGCATCTCCGCCTTGTAGGTGA
>JAGCSE010000165.1 GCA_017964325.1 Victivallales bacterium
ACATGAGCCATCTGTATAATGCAACGACAAAAAAGACGACATCATCCAGTCAAAATACACAAGGTATGGTCGATGATTGCGCTTTCATGCAAACGGTCGCACAGAGTACGCCCTTCCCTCTCCATCGCACTAACCACTAGCCACTTATAATCTTGAACTGCTGCACATCAACTAGACCGCAGTCCGTCAATTTCAAGAACGGAATGACAGGCAGCGGCAAAAATGCAAGCGTCATGAACGGCTCATGCAAATGTGTTCCCGTCAATTTCACTGCCTGGCGAATCGCCTCAACCTGCGCCTCCACAATATCAAACGATTGATTCGACATCAGCCCCGCAACCGGTAGATGGAGCAATCCCGCAACTTTTCCGTCAATCGCGACACAGAATCCGCCCTGTGATTCGCGCAGTGCGTTCACCGCCGTCGCCATATCTACGCCATTCGTCCCGACGACACACAAATTGTGGGAATCATGTCCCACGCTGGAGGCGATTGCTCCATGCTTCATGCCGAAACCATGGACGAATCCCCTCCCGATATTGCCGTTCTTTCCGTGACGTTCCAAAACCGCCATCGGCAGCACATCGGAGTCCTTTTCGGGATCCATCCGCAAAAAATCCGTGATGATACTGCCGTCGAGAACGCCAATGACTGGGGTGTCCGCGCCATGGCTTTCAACAACGAAATCATCAGCCGTCATTTCACGGCAGTGGACCGTATGCAGGAAATCCACAGGTATGTCTTCTTCTATCAACCCATTGGGCATGAACAATTTGCCTCTAGTGAACGTGGCAGCGACTTTACAGGTTTGGAAATCGTCCAACACGACAATATCCGCCCGCTTACCAGGCGCGATCAGACCGCGATCCGCCATGTCCAGACAATCTGCGGCGGACATGGACGCCACACGATATGCAACCAACGGTTCGACTCCTGCTGCAATCGCCTCCGCAATCATCGAGTCGATATGCCCATTCTCACGTATTTCCAGCGGGTTACGGTCATCCGTGCAAAACGCAAGAAACGGCGATTTCTCAAGTGTGAGAAGTGGCATCAGTTCTGTGAGATTCTTCGCTGCCGTCCCTTCTCGTATGAACACGTACATTCCACGGGAAATCTTCTCTTCCGCCTCCTGCAACGTACTGGTCTCGTGGCAGTTGCGGATTCCCGCATAAATATATGCGTTCAAAGCGTCTCCTGACAACAGCGGACAATGCCCGTCAATATAATCGAAAATCCGCAACTTGGCCATCACCTCTTCGTCTTCGAAGAGGACGCCTGGCACGTTCATAAACTCCGCCAAAGCCGCTTTCGGATATTTTTCATGCCATTTTTTCAAAATATCCGCCGAAATCACAGCACCTGCCGTCTCAAGCGTTGTTGCAGGTACGCAGGACGATAGACGTACAATCATGTCCAAGTCCATCTTTTCAGCGGACTTGAAGAAGAAATCAAATGCGGCTTCGCCGACGACGTTAGCCAATTCATGCGGGTCGCATACAACCGTCGTCACACCATGCGGCAGCACACATTGCTCGAACTGCCGCGGCGTAATCAACGACGACTCGATATGAACATGGGTGTCAATGAAGCCAGGCACGACCGTCCGTCCTGCTGCATCATATTCTGATTCAGCAGGATAGCCATGCCCGACACCCGCGATGACACCGTTCACGACAGCGATGTCCGCCAACTCAAAGCGACCTGTCGTCAAATGAAAGATATTGGCGTTTTTGATGACCAGATCAGCCTTTTGGCGCTTTTGCGCGACCGCGATTCCCGTTTTCATGATTCTTCCAAATTACAACAAGGCATACTTGAGGATGAACAGAACCGTCAAAACATACATCAGCCAACTAACTTTCCGCCAGTTCCTGGAGCAAAGGTTCAGAATCGTCCAAGAGATGACCCCGAAGCTGATGCCTTCGCTGATACTGTAGGCGAACGGCATGGCAATGATTGTAATGTAAGCGGGAATTGCATCATACAAGTTATTAAAATCAATGCGCACAATTGTCGTCATCATGTAGAAGCCGACGACGATCAGCGCGGGAGCCGTCGCAAATGCCGGAATAGCAAGGAACAACGGCGAGAACAGAATCGCCAGGAGGAAAAGGATCGCGGCCGTCAACGCCGTCAGCCCCGTGCGACCGCCTTCGGCGACGCCCGTCGCAGATTCCACGAACGTCGTGGTCGTAGATGTTCCGAAAATCGCGCCCACAGAGGTGGCGATGGAATCGGAAAGCAACGCGCCTTTGATTCTCGGCAGACGGCCATTTTCATCCAACATATTGGCCTTTGTCGCGACACCAATCAACGTGCCGAGCGTATCGAACAGATCGACAAACAAGAAGGCAAACATAACGGTGAAGAAATTCATGGAGCCGAGCAGGGAGTAGCCTGTAAGTGAGGAGCTCTTTTGCGTCCATGACGATGCCCTGAACAGTGCACCGCAGATGCTTTTGAAGCCTCTGAACGTTTCGGCAAACGTACTAAAAGAAAAGTTTGGATAAAGGGAGAAGCAGCCCATTTCTGGATCGACCTGATAGAGCTTCGTCGCCTGAGCGATCATGCCCAGAAGCCACGTGGCGAGGATGCCGATCAAGATGCTGCCACGAATGTTGCGTTGCATGAGCGCAGCCGTGATAATCGTACCGAGCATGGCCAATATCGCGCATATACCATGTGTATGGATGGTGTTGATATTGAAGCCTTGGATGGTGATGAGCGTAGCGGGGCTATCGACAATGATATGCGCATTCTGCAAGGCGATGAAAGCGATGAACAGACCGATGCCTACGCCCACCGCACTCTTCAATGCCAGCGGAATCGCATTGAAAATCGCCTCGCGGACGTTGAGCAATGAAAGCAACAGGAAAAGCGCACCTTCCACATAGACCGCCGCCAGCGCGAACTGCCAAGAGTAACCCATTGTCAGACAAACCGTATAGGTGAAATACGCGTTCAGCCCCATGCCAGGTGCCAATACGAACGGATAATTCGCCATGAATGCCATCAGAATCGTGCCAACAAACGATGCCAAAGCCGTTGCAATCAGAACACCGCCGCGATCCATGCCGGAGGCTGACAGAATGTTGGGATTCACAGCCAAAATGTACGCCATCGCAAGAAAAGTCGTCACGCCGGCCAGAATCTCGGTCTTGACATTCGTGTTGTTTTCTTTCAGATGAAACAATTTCTCAAACATGACAAACTCCAATTAAATAAATCCAATAAAATGAAATTAACGTTTTTCAATATACACGTTCTTCCCATTTTTTCGAGATAAGAATAGACGTGAAAAAGAGAGAGGAGAATCAATCCAGCTTCAGGATTGGGACCTCCGTCATCCGCAGCGTCGTTGAACCAAACGGAATCAGCGTCTTCTGCTCGACAGGACCTTCCGCCGCCAGCGACATCGGTTGCGGAGCCGCAATCGCGAGGCTTTTTTCATGGATGCCCCACGGAATCCGCACCATGGACACGTTCAGCGTAACGGGCGGCTTGTCTTCAGCGAACGGCATATCAGGCAGCGGATGTTCTTCAACCGCAACATCTTTTCCCGCAAACGCATAATTCCACGGCGCAGTCGCGAAATATTCATAGTCGCAATATGGGAATTTCCGTTCCACACCGTTCCGTTCGTATTCATGCTTGACAGAACGCGACGGTATCGGCAGCGAGAACAGCAACGGACCACGCCACAGGACGGACATACCATGCGGACGTTCTGCAAATGTCGGTTTGAACGTCAATTTCACCTTCACGGCTGTCGTCCCGCTCCATGTTTTGGAAATCACATGGAAAGCGCCAGTCTTCACGGGCAATCCGTCGATTTCAGCCGCTGCCGCAAAGCCTGGAATCCTTATCTTCAAGTCAAAAGACACTGGTTTCGAAACGGTTATCGTATATGTCGCATCATCGCGGAACGGATAGTCTGTCTCAACGTCGCAGACGATCTGTGCGCCGTCAATTTCCGTTTTCAGCGTGCAAGGAAGCATTATTGTGGAAATAATGGAATGGTCACCGAGCAGTAAAGCGGAGGCGGCCAACTTCGGCCAACCCTGTCCGTGGTTTGCCGTGCAACAGCCGTAGTTCGGCTCCAGACCGAATAAATGGGCCTCCGAGCCATTCGTGCTCCAGATGGGAGTCGGTTCATTCTGGCAACCGATCTGGTTCGTGCTGTGGTCATACTGATGCGTCCACATATCCGCTGAGCAGGCGGCGGGAAGCGCGTTGAAGGCCAGCTTCTCCAAACGGTCGCCCCAAATCGGATTACCTGTTGCCGCAAGCAGAAGTTCCTCTGAATACATGGCTTCGACAACCGCGCACAGCTCCGTGCCCTGCGACGGGCTGTCGCCCGCCACGCATTCGTCGCCCGTGAACATACCTGTCGCCATACTATGGTATTTCATGAGTTCGCCCAACAGCTTTTCCGCAAACGCCTCGCCGTCCGTATCCGATTCCGGATGCAGCTTTTGGTAAAACAGTTCTGAATGAATCGCCATGCCGAGATTAACGACATGCTCCTCGAACGTCCATTTCGTCGCTTTTCCTTTGAATGGCCAGTCCGCTGCCAATTTGGGATAGTCAAAGCTCTGCTGCCGAATGAGTTCTGCCAATCCGAGAAGCCATGTTTCGCCTGTCGTCTCATACAGCCATGCAAGAGCTCCCAGCCCTTCATACCAGCGGAATTTGCCCCAGTTTTTCAATGGATTCACCGCCAGATGCCCTTCCAACTGCTTGAATGCTTTCAAGAGCGCAGGAGCGACCCGTTCATCGCCGGTCCGACGATACCACACATGGAGCACTTTCGCCAATAGAAACAGCGACCACATATCGTATTCCGCCCGTTTCTCCACAGTGCACGGGCAAATCCATCCGTCTTCGCACTGATTTGCGAAAATAGCGTCAACATAACGCTTTGCTCGCGCCTTCAAACCGTCATCCTCCAACAGCCACGCCAAGTCAATGAATCCGTCCAGCCAATAGGGCACGCGCTCCCATCCCTCTGCTTTGCCGCCGATCCACGCGGAATCCTTCACATCAGGCCAGAATTTATCCAGGCTACCCGCCTGTCCGTCAGCCTGAAGCTGCAACTGCCGCCGCAACCATCCACGTGGAACCAATTTTCCACCATCCACAAAACTGCCGAATGATTTTCTCAAATCCATGTTGATGCCTCTTGGAGATTTTTTAGAAAAAAAACTTTTTTACCATATAATATAGATTGCGAATTGAAAAATAAGACAAAAAGACTATTTTTTCAATCACGACAGTCGTTTTCACTAATAAAATGGGAGTATAAACATGAAAAAAATCCGAATACTGATCCTCGCCGCCTTTTTCGGAACCATCATCACGGCTTTCGCACAGCCCAAACCAGCCCAACCAGTCAAACGGGTGACTCCAAACACTTCGCATGGACATGGAGAAGTCAAGCCAAAGGACAAGGCTCCCGCGCAGCCTCCTGCCGCCCCCCTGCCGCCAGACGGCCAGTTGCCGCCCAAGCAGGGCAAATGGAAAGCCGCCCCCATTTCTGGCTGGTACATCCATTATGACGAAGCCGTCCGAGCCGCCAAGAAAGCCAACAAGAAAATCTTTGTCTTAAACGCTGGCTCGGACTGGGATCCCGCCTCCGTCAGCCTCCGTAAATCCGTTCTGGATACTCGTGATTTCCAGCAGATCGCCAAACGTTCCCTCATCCTGCTCTATCTGGACAACCCGCAGAAATTCCCTCTGCCTGATGAACAAACCCGCCACCATGATATCATCCGCGGAAGATTCCAATTGGCAGGCAAGAAAACTCCCTCCGCCGTCATCATCGAACCAAACGGAAAAATCATCTGCGAAATCAACGGCGTCCTGCCCAAAAACGAATATCTGGACAAAATCCGCGCCGCCGTCGCCGGAAGCTTGGGGCACAAATAATAAATCCATCACAATAACCATAAAATCAAAACAACTTATAAAAACCATGAAAAAAGAACCATTCTTCGTGTCTTCCAAAGGCGAAAACGTCAGCCTCTACACATTGACAAACAAAAACGGCGTCCAAGTCAAAATCACAGATATGGGCGGCGCCATTGTAAATCTCCTCGTGCCTGATAAAAACGGCAACATGACCGACATTGTGCTCGGGCACCATGACCCGAAGGAATACGAGCCTAACGGACCATTTTTCGGAGCACTTATCGGCCGTGTCGCCAACCGCATCACAGGCGGATCGTTCACGCTCGACGGTAAAAAATACCAGCTCATTTTGAACGAACCCGACAAAGGCAACACACTTCATGGCGGTGACAGCTACGGACGGCGTATGTGGAAAGCGACTCCCGTCGGTGATTCCACGCTCACTCTTTCCATCGTCTCTCCCGACGGCGATGCAGGTTTTCCTGGAAAGCTCGAAGCAGTCGCCACTTACACATTGACAGACGACAACACGCTCAAGATTGACTACCGCGCCACAACGGACAAGACGACCGTCGTCAATCTCACGAACCACGCTTATTTCAACCTCAACGGCGAAGCCGCCAACGAATGCCTCGACCACGAAATCTGGTCCACGGCATACGGCCACACGGAAGTCGATTCCAATCTCGCCGCGACCGGCAAGACACTTCCCGTCGCGAACTCCCCTTTCGACCTCACGAAAGGCCGTACGTTCAAATCCATCTACGAAGATCCTGCGCTACCTATCGCGTTCGACGACAATTTTGTCATCGCCGAAAAGGCTGGCAAGATGCAACAGGAGGTCTTCAAGGCGGTTTCCCACCGCACGGGAATCACGCTGACGGTCGATACGGACCAGCCAGGCGTCCAGTTCTACATGGGTTACTGGCTGAATGGCGAAATCGGCAAGAACGGAACACCTTATAAACGTTTCGGCGCGTTCTGTCTCGAAACGCAACTGTGGCCCGACTCCCCCAACCAGCCGTCCTTCCCGTCGCCGCGTCTGGAGCCTGGTCAGGTCTATGAACATCATACCGTCTATCATTTCGGAGTGGAGAAATAATGGGAATCCGTTTGAACGAAGACAAGGAAATCGTCACCACCATACGCGAAGGCCTCAAGGCAAAAGGCGGCTACTGTCCATGCCGCCTTCAGCGTATTGAAGATTACAAGTGTATTTGCAAGGAGTTCCGCGAGCAGATGGCTGACCCGAACTTTGAAGGTTACTGCCACTGCCGCCTATATTATAAATTTAAGGATTGAGGCAAGCTTCATCCATTTAACACAATCATACCATATCCGCCACCATCCTAGTCTTTGATTTGAATATTACCTTGTCAGACTTGGACATGGTGGCGGACGATATCCAAGCCTGAGGCAAATACAAACACAGCACCAAGACCGACGGCGACAAGGGACTCTCTGAAATATCTATCTGATCTGCGTTTTTTAAGATTTTGATTTTTCGTGGTTTAAAATCAAAGGTCTGCAGCCAAAGGCAAGTAGTCCGCCAAACTTTTGACATCACCCACGGCGACGGCACAGGACATGCTGTCCAAAATCGCCTCCTCCGTCGCCTCCGCCATCGCACGGAACGGGCCGTTCATCAAATCTTCACGGAATGACTCCGTCATGCGTATCGCCTTGTCGTCACCTGACATAGCATTCGCCGTGCTGAAGCCGACGAATACTTCACCACTGCCATGCCCAGTAAATGAACCAACACGCGCCAAACCGACACCAGCCCGTCGCAGCACACGTTTGATTTGCCTGTCCGACAGCGGCAAATCCGTCCCCATGACAATGATGATGGAGCCTTTGTCTTCCTCCAACGCCCCGCTGGCAATCTCCCTGCCAATGGGATGGCCGTCAATTCGCAAGTCTGCCAGACGACCATAGTTGCTTTGCACCAAAACACCTAGCGTGTAGGTCCTTCCGCCATATTCCATGATGCGGGAAGCCGTCCCGATACCGCCTTTCAGCCCATGGCACACCGTCCCGCGGCCAGCTCCGACTGCTCCCTCCTCAAAATCCGCCGTCGCCGTCGCAATCGCCTCGAAGACTTCCTTTTTTCCGACAACTCGCTGCCGTATGGCCGAAAGCCGCCCATCATTACATTCACAGACAACGGGATTTATGGAGGGTGGAACAAACAAGCCATCGGCTTTGCAACGCTCCAACGTGTATTCCACCATGGCATCCCACACAAGCCCCACGTTCAGCGTGTTCGTCAAGGCGATCGGTGTCTCCAACTGGCCGAGCTCCTCCACCTGAACAAGCCCCTGGCTCTTGCCGAAGCCGTTCAATACAACAGTTGCCGCAGGCAGTTTATGATGAAACGGATTCTTATCCGAAGTCATGATGACTGTCACCCCTGTGTTATGATTCTCTGTGATTATTGTGGAATGTCCGACGGTCACGCCTGGCACGTCGCTGATTTTGTTCAGCCGCCCCGTCGCCATCTCGCCGATTTTCACGCCATAGTCTCTGATTCTCATGATGACTCCTGTAATTTCATACGTTTCGTCTAAATAAAGTATGATAAAATGTACGATAATTTGACTATTTTTCTAATTGATTTATTTTAATGAAATTATTTTTTTAATCATTTCATGTAAAATAGAGGTCTAATCGCCTCTGTGAAACGCCCTTTATTCAGAAAAGTTCATGCGAAAAATCATAAAAAATCTATATAAATCATTACATAAATGGCAGATTACAGCTCTCTGCCTTGTTCTTTACGATTATTTGTCCATGTTCGTGGCGTATTTTCTAGCCCTGTGGACGCGTTTCGACTGCCAATACACGCAGATTCCCCCAGACACATTCCAGGCCTACTGGCATTTCACCGCTTATTTCGCGTGCGTCGCCATCATCATCTACGGTCTTTGCAGATTATACAAATCTCTTTGGAAATACGCTAGTTACCATGAGCTTGCGCTCTGTACGTTCGCCACCGCCGTCACGCTAATCCTCCATATCTCTGGCATCACGACGTTCTATAAGCGTATGCCCGTATCGTATTTTCTCATCGGCGGCGTGTTTCAGTTCGCGTTCCTCCTGTTCTCTCGTTTCCTTTACCGCTTCCTGCGGCTCGAACTGGCGAAATTCCGCAAAATCATGTCCAAGCCAATTCCTGAAAACCGCGTCATGCTCATCGGCGCGGGAGCCGCCGCGCAGATGCTCATCCGCGACTTGAACACATCCCCTTCATCTGAACTGAAAATCTGCTGCGCCATCGACGACGATTCCAACAAATGGCACCGCAACATGGAGGGTGTCCCAATTGCTGGGGGACGGGACGACATCATGGCCGCCGTCAAGAAATACAATATCCACAAAATCCTGTTCGCGATTCCATCCGCTTCAGCCGAAGACAAAAGGGCCCTTCTGAATATCTGTAAAGAATCTGGATGCGAACTACTTAGTGTACCAGGCCTCGTGCAGCTCGCCAGCGGCGAAGTCAGCATCCGCACCATCCAGGAGGTCAAAATCGAAGACCTGCTCGGACGCGCCCCCATCAAAGTCAACATGGATGAAATCTTCAACCAACTAGCGGGAAAGGTCATTCTCGTGACAGGCGGCGGTGGATCCATCGGCTCCGAACTCTGCCGTCAGATCGCCGCCCATAACCCCAAGCAACTCATCATCTTCGACATTTATGAGAACAACGCTTACGACATCCAGCAGGAGCTGCTCGCCAAATACCACGAAAACCTCAACTTGACCGTTCTCATCGGCTCCGTCCGCGATTCGCGGAGAATCTTGGAAGTCTTCCATGACTACCGCCCCGAAATCGTCTTCCATGCAGCCGCCCACAAGCACGTCCCGCTGATGGAGGACTCTCCCTGCGAAAGCATCAAGAACAACGTCATAGGCACTTACAAAACCGCTTACGCCGCAATGATGTACGGAACAAAGCGCTTCCTGCTTATTTCGACGGACAAGGCAGTCAATCCTACCAATATTATGGGAGCCTCCAAACGCCTATGTGAAATGGTCATCCAGACGATGAACAAAGTGTCGCAGGAAGGCAGCTTCTCATCCCTGCCGCTTCTCCACGACCACAGCCTCGTCGTACCGGAAACTCAACCGCCTTGCAAGACGGAGTTCGTCGCCGTCCGTTTCGGCAATGTCCTCGGTTCCAACGGTTCCGTCATCCCGCTCTTCAAGAAGCAAATTGCCGCTGGCGGCCCAGTCTGCGTGACGGATCCCAATATCATCCGCTATTTCATGACAATTCCCGAAGCCGTCTCGCTCGTCCTCCAGGCTGAAACATACGCCAAGGGCGGCGAAATCTTCGTACTCGACATGGGCAATCCTATCAAAATCGACGATTTGGCTCGCAATCTAATTAAATTATCAGGTTTTAAGCCTGATGTCGATATAAAAATCAAATACACGGGCTTGCGCCCAGGCGAAAAGCTCTATGAAGAAAAGCTGATGTCCGAAGAAGGGCTTCAGAAGACACAGAACAATCTTATCCATATCGCGAAGCCCATCGAGATGGACACCGAGATATTCCTCAAGAAACTCGAACAGCTCCACGAAGCATGTCAGACAAATTTCAAAGACATCCGCAACATCGTCGCCGACCTCGTGCCGACGTATCATCCCATCGCCATCAAATCCGCTCCAATCCTGCCGCTTGACAAAGACGAATTCGAACGCCTCGCCGCCATCGCCAAGCAGTTCGAAATCCACGGTGATATCGTCTCCATCACGCGTCTCAACAAAGGATACATCAACCAGACTTTCCGAATCGAAACCAAACAGAACCATACGCATTTCTACACGCTGCAACGTATCAATACGCATGTCTTTCCTGATATCAAGGCACTTATGGAAAATTTCGTGTTCGTCACGGAACATCTCCACGACCGTTTCCAACTGCCTGGCAAATCCCCCAAAGGTTCCATCCAGCTCGCCCGTGCCACAAAGGACGGCAAGCCCTATCTCTTTACAGATGAAGGCGCCTGGCGGCTGTTGACACATTTTGACGAAGTCTTCTCGCTGGACCTCCCCAACTCTCCAGAAACGTTCTATCAGGCGGGCCTCGCATTCGGTTCGTTCATCAAGAACATGGCGGATGTTCCCGCCGAGAAAATCCACGAGATCATCCCGAATTTCCACAACACCTACAGTCGCTATCTCGCGCTGGAGGAAGCCATTAAGGCCAACCCCAAAGACCGCGTGAAAGACGTGCAGCCCGAAATCGACTTCATCCGCTCGCACATTTCCCTTTTCTCGAAAATCTCCGTCCCGCTCGAAAAACACGAAATCCCCCTCCGTGTCTGCCATAACGACTGCAATCTCAACAACATCCTGTTCGACAACAAGACCAGCACTCCAGTCGCCATCATCGACCTCGATACCGTCATGCCCTCCACCCCCCTATACGATTTCGGCGACAGTATGCGAATCGGCACCAATACCGCAAAAGACGATGAAAAGGACTTGTCAAAAGTCAGTTGCGACCTCACCCTCTACGAACAATACGCCCGCGGCTGGCTCGAAGCCTGCGGCGATATGCTCACGCCCAAAGAGCTAGAACTCCTCCCATACGCCTCTCTCGTCATCACTTCCGAAGACGGAATCCGCTTCCTCGCCGACCATATCAACGGCGACATCTACTACTCTCAAATCGACTATCCCGGACAGAATCTCGACCGTTCCCGCACCCAATTGGCTCTTGTTCGTGACATGGAAGCCAAGCTTCCGCAAATCAAGGCCATCCTGTCGAAAATCTACTCCAAGC
Source organism: Victivallales bacterium (assembly GCA_017964325.1). The sequence continues at coordinate 11,711 of JAGCSE010000165.1, forward strand.
TCAATCTTCCCGTAACATCATTATAACACAATGTCTGACAAGAATTTATGAATAGACGTATCATCATTCCAGCCGCAGGAAAAGGTTCACGACTCAATTCTTCAGAGGATGCCCCTCCCAAGGTCATGCACTGCGTCAATGGAAGACCGCTTCTGCAAGTCGTTCTCTCGCAGACAGATTTTATCGAACCAGAAAACACGTACATTGTCGTCGGCTACAAAAAGGAAGCCATTTTGGATTTCTTCGGTGACAAGTACCATTACGTTGAACAGAAAGAGCAGAAAGGCACGGGACACGCCGTCCTTGTCTGCGAAGATCATTTCAAAGACTTTGACGGGACGATACTTGTGACGTTTGGGGATATGCCTCTCTTCCGCCGCGAAAATATGCTTGCCCTTTGCCAGTATCACGAAGACCGTCATGCCGCATGCACGCTTCTCACCGCCCAGAATCCAGAACTCAAGATGTGGGCGCGAATTGTAAGAAATGAACAGAATGCTTTCCGAGCAATCGTTGAAGGAAAGGACTGCACGCCAGAACAGGCCATGATTTCGGAGCTTTTCGCAGGCGTTCTCGTATTCGACAGCAAGCTGCTTTTCCGATTCCTCCCGCTCGTCGGTTCGCAAAACGTCCAGCATGAATACTATCTCACGGAAGTACCCGAACTAATGGTCAAAGCAGGCTTGAAAGTCGAAACCTTCCCGACGGACAACGGCGATGATCTTCGCGGTGTCAACACGCAGGAAGACCTCCTCCTCTGCGAGCAGATTCTCAAACGCCGCATGGGGCTGTAACTGCACATAGACAGCTAGACTTTCTAGTCATTCTAAAGATTTAGTCATCTAGTCTCCTATGCAAGTTTTTTTCTTCTCTTTGTTTGTTTTGGATGACATTTAATATATGGTATTGTAAAGAATTGTTTTATTCACGCCATTCTATAACAACAAGGAGTCCTTATGCGTCTGATCATTTTAGGAGCCGGCGGTTTTGGCCGCACGGTCGCTGACGTAGCTTCACAAAGCGGTCGCTATGAAACCATATCTTTCTTGGATGACGGCAGTTCCGCACCCGATGTCATCGGCAAATGCACTGATTTTGCACTATTCAAAAACGATGCAACGGAAATGCTGCCCGCTTTCGGCAACAGCGAACTGCGGCTCATGCTCGGACAACGAATCGAAGCAGCTGGCATCAAACTTGCAACCATCGTCCATGCACGTGCATACGTCAGTCCGACTGCAACCATCATGCCTGGTTCCATCGTCCTCCCAATGGCCGTCATCAATACAGGTTGCAAAATCTGCCGCAGTTGTATCATCAACATCGGAGCCATGATCGACCACGGAACCATTGTCGAGGAAGGTTGCCACATCTGTGTCGGTGCACTTGTCAAAGCAGAGAACCGCATTCCGCGCATGATGAAGGTCGAGGCTGGGCAAGTCATTGAAAACAGGCAATATCCACTTTAAACTGCAACCGGATGCATATCCTTTTGTTATTCCAATCCCCCAAAAAATAGAAACTGACTATGAAAACACTCGCAATCTTCGGTGGTGAAAAAACTGTTCCCGACGGCTTCATCAAGACGTGGCCACCGCTTACCCAAGCGGACCGTGATGCCGTCATGTCCGTTTTCGATTCCAACGTTCTCCACGGCATCTTCGCCCCGCAATGCCAGGCGTTACAAAAGGAATTCGCTGATTTCATCGGCGTAAAGCACTGTCTTATCGTCAATAGCGGCACGGGTGCCCTCCACATGGCCATCGCCTCTCTGGGCATCGGACCAGGCGATGAAGTCATCCTGCCCGCCTTCACCTACTGGTCGTCCGCCGCCATCGTCTTGCATCAGAACGCCATTCCCATCTTCGTTGATATCGACAAAGACACGTTCAGCCTTGATCCGGACCTGCTGGAAGCCGCCATCACGCCGCGTACGAAGGCCATCCTGCCCGTCCACATCCACGGCATGCCCGCCGATCTGGAACGCATCATTCCAATCGCGAAAAAGCACGGCATTCCCGTCATCGGCGACTGCTGCCAAGCCCATGGTGCATCCATCAACGGCAAATACGTCGGCTCCATGGAGACGACCGCCGGATTCAGCTGCAACCGCTCCAAGAATCTCTCCGGCGGCGAAGGCGGCCTGTTTGTCACAAACAGTGAAGACGCCTACCAGTTCGCCAGCTGGATGCGCGATTTTCGCGAAGTGCCTATCGACGCGGAAACAACGCCCCACAAGCTCGCCGCCCTCGGCTGGAACTACCGTCCACACGAATTCGTGACAGCCCTCATCCGTTCGCAGTTCAAACGTCTCCCCGATTATAATGAAC
>JAGCSE010000166.1 GCA_017964325.1 Victivallales bacterium
CTGCCTTGACACAGGCCATGTTGCGTGCAACGACGGCGATTGCGCGGAATACGTCCGCAAGGCCGGAAGCGAGTTAAAGGCGCTCCATGTGACGGACTGCCTTCTCATCGGCGGCAAGAAGGACGACCACTACTTCCCGTATATCCATGGGACCATTGACTGGAAGGCCTTCATGCAGTCTTTGCGCGACGTCAATTACCAAGGTCTTTTCAACTATGAAGTGCCGCGCGAGCGCGGCGTCCCGGAGGAGATCCTCATGGTCAAGCTCGACTACGCCCGCGAACTGGCGAAGGCCATGCTGCAGATGTGAGTGTTCTGGATGGCCACGCTTTTACGGGCCGTCATGAAATGCAACAGGTACCGTAAAAGCGGAAGCATGGTAAGTATGCTCGTTGTGAGAGTATTTCTTTGAATACATCTTATATCTGATCTGCTGATTGCTAGCTTCTGTCACTTATAGAACTACATTTGTTTGGGGCTTGTGATTACATGGAATAATGCTTAATACTTGTATGGCTATCATCTAAAAATTCAAGCCCAAACCGTTCATTTTACGCAAAGATACAAAGCCTCTTCCACCTTCACTTTCCAGTGAACCAAGAATCAAATGGTCGAGCAATTGTATCCCAATAATGCGCGATGCCTCAATGAGCCGTTCTGTCAAACGGATATCATCCTTGCTGGGCGTTGGATCTCCTGAAGGATGGTTATGAGCAACGATGATTGAGTGGGCTCCCCACTTTATTGCCGCTTTGAATACTTCGCGTGGATGAACAGACGCTTGATTAAGCGATCCGTATGCCACATGCAAGGGGACTGTGCAGAGTGGATGGTTTTTCGTGTCCATGGGCAGCACAAGAAAACTCTCCTGCTCTTCGCCAACAAACACTGCCTCTTTGAAAATACGATAGGAATCCTCTGGCTTGCTAATCTTAATTCGTCGAATATCTTCACCATCAATTTCATATCCGCGTCTTACAAGTTCAAATGCCGCCGCAAGTTCTAGCATTTTGAGCTGTCCGACTCCTTTGATCTTGCTCTCCTGATGAGACATGTTGTATTCACGGATATGCCGATCAAGCGTACGCCAGTCGCTCTTGACAAGTTCTGAAACTGAACCAAATGCATCTAGAAGCCGCCGCGCTGTTTCCAATACATTGCATCCTGCCGATCCTGTACGCAAGAGAATGGCCAATAAAGCCTCAGGCTTCAATTCGGACGGTGATACAGCATCCCGCAATTGTTCACGTGGTTTTATTTTGTCTGAAAGCTGTTTAAAACCGCTTGGCATTGCATCCACCTCCCTTACGCACTGACTTGTTCATAATAAGGCGACGGAAGGACAGGATAAACTTCATAGACATGTCGATACACTGCTGCTGTACGCATATTGATTTCCTCATCTGAATATGCCTCGGGAAGTCCCGTCACATCAGAAAACAGGAAGTCGAATATCTGTCGTTTTACGCCATCGCGCGTACTTTCCTTTTCACGCCAATGATCGACTTTCAGCTTTTCATCTTTCAACGTTGCTAGTAGTTCGCTGGCAACCGACTTGACTCTTTCAGCCTCTTTCTTGGTAAGTGTCGGTTTCTTCAAGAGATCATAAATCGCCAGAGTCTCTTCATCAAGTCCTTCACGGACAGTACGCTCCTCCTCTTCTGAAAGCGTCTCAATGAATTTCAGTAACGCCTCAAAGGTCTGCACAATGGTCTGTCGGTTCTTTTCGCTGTTATAGGCGACGACAATCTCTTCATATCGGCGTTGGAAATCCGTACGCAATGGATTGCGGGCAAGAAGTGCCGCAAGTTTTTCCTCGACAGCCTCCTTGATGGATTTCACTGCCGTCCGTTTTGATTTTGACGCGAAGAATTCAGCTTTAAGCCGTTCGAAATCGATCTGGCTGATGTCGTATGGTGGCCGTTCTTCACTAGCGAACGACTGTGGTACAATGGCTTCATCTATGATGGATTGTAATTCTCGCATAATATCAGAAATATCAGCATCATCCTTACCCTGCTGCAGACTTTCGTAGATAATGCGGATAGCAGCATATTCATCGCGATATTGGTTAACTCCTGCAAAGGTAATGCAAGCCTTGAATTTAGTGAAACATACACGGCATAAGACCTCGAACTGCTTGCGCGTTTCATCATTCTCATTAACAGCCTCTTTTGCAGTGTTAATTGCAGCATTCTTTTCAAAGTCCTTGCTTTTAATGACAGCCTGAAGCGAAGCCCCATGCGCCTTCAGCCACTCGCACACAAGCCGAATTGCCTCCTCCAATTCTGTGAGAAGCTCTTCTTCAGGTCTTAGCGGGCCTGGATCATTTGTGCCTCCCGCGCCTCCACCACTTCCACCATTATCACCCCCTACGACAAAGGTCGCCAACGCCTGACGCAAGTTACGGAGAATACCACAATAATCGACAATCAGACCATTGTTTTTTCCTTCATTGACACGGTTCGCCCGGGCAATCGCCTGCATGAGTGTATGCGCCTTTAGTGGCTTGTCAAGATAGAGTGTACCAAGAGACGGTACATCGAATCCAGTCAACCACATGGCACAGACGATGGCGATGCGGAACGGATGTTCTTCGGCCTTGAAGGCTTCATCGACTCCCATGCGTTCACGCCCAAGATATTCTAGCTTCGATTTAAATGATTCCGGTAATACCATCCCCTCCTTCATCACCTTGCGATGTGGAAGGATATCGAGCCCCCACTTGGCGAATTTTTCCTCCTCATTCTGCTCTTCGCTGACGATTACAGCTTTGACCGTCTCCTTCATCCACGCCACCTGCCGTCGCAGAAACTGTTCCTCCTGCTCGTCTTCCGTGGCGTATAGTTTCGTCTCCAATGCATCCGTCTCCTCTTCCCAGTATTTCGAGATTAGTTCATACATCTTCACACATGTAAGTTTGTCGATACAGACGAACATCGCTTTACCGTTTTCCCACGACGCAGAATAATGCTGTACAAAATCGCGGGCGATCTGGTCGAGGCGTTTTTCCGCCGTGATGACATGATAGTCGCGTTTTAGCTCTGACTCCAGTTTTTCTGTGACATCGACATCCTCCGCCTCAAATGCCGCCAGTTTTTCGGCAATCTTTTCATTGATGTCCTGTGTGGCGACGTTCAACTTCTCCCCTCTTGCATCATAATAGAGCGGTACTGTCGCCCCATCGTCCACAGCCCGCTGGAAGTCATATTTGGAGATGTAATCGCCAAACACCTGTTTTGTCAGTTCATCCCCCCTAAAGAGTGGTGTTCCTGTAAAGCCGATATAGCCCGCATTCGGCAAGGCATTGCGCATATTGAGCGCTAAGAGGCCATATTGCGTGCGATGCGCCTCATCGGAGATGACGATCACATCGTCACGCAAAGTATAAGCGTTGTCTGGAGATACTTCTTCATTGAACTTTTGGATAAGCGAGAAGATATGGCTCTTGTGCTGTCCGAGGAGAGATTTCAGATGAGCGCCGCTTGATGCGCGGCATTCATCCTTGTCATTATCGACAATTCCGCATCCTGCGAAGGTTTTGTATATCTGTGTATCCAGTTCATCGCGATCGGTCAGAATCAGAAACGTGAAGTTGCCACCGAGCTTGCGATGCACCTTGCGTGTGAAATAGACCATTGAATAACTCTTGCCAGATCCCTGCGTATGCCAGAAAACACCTAACTTGCCATTCAGCCCATTGCGGTTCCTAACGGATTCCACCGCACGGTTCACACCGAGAAACTGGTGGTTGCGTGCAAGAATCTTCGCCACAGTACCCGCCGACTCGTCATAGACGATGAAGTTCTCAAAAAGATCAAGAAGATTCGATTTGGAACAAGTGCCTTTCAGCAACGTCTCCATATCCACCATGCCCGGTTCATCCTCTGAAAGACGCTTCCACGCATGGAAGAACTTGAATTACGAGGAATGCGTGCCGATTTTCGCATCAATGCCGTTGGCAAGTATCACAAACGCATTGAAATGGAATATCTGCGGCACGACTCTTCGATAGTCACAGAAGTTGTCACGATAAGCAATGGAAATGTCCTTCGTGACATTCTTCAGCTCCATAAAGACGAGCGGCACGCCATTCACAAAACCAACGATATCCGCACGACGGCGGCGGCCAAGAGAACCAAGTAGCCAAAATTCACGGACGCAGAGAAAATGGTTGTTGTCTGGATTGTCAAAGTCGAAAATACGCAAATTGGCCTTCTTTTTTGTACCATCCGATGCCGTATAACGGACGGAAACACCGTCGAGAAGCAACTTGTATTTCTCACGGTTGATGGTGTCCAGCCCCAATGATACAGAGGTGTCCGCAAGAATCCGAATACCGTCGTCATAGACGGCGGACGGCAGACCTGGATTCAATTTTACGAGAGCGGATCGTAAATAGCGTATGAGCAACACTTCACCTTCGTCAATCCGTCCAAGCGTACCAGTAACACCAAACGACTCGTTCATGGCATAGATGCATATATCCCAGTTGAGCGAATTGACAAGATACTCTGCCGTCGTCCTTTGTACCAAATTGTCTTCGGTGTATGTTGTCATGGCGTGGGCTCCTTGTCAATGATTTCCCAATGGCCGAATCGCTTGCCACCTATTTTTCTGAGACGTTTAGCCTTTCTCAACGTTCCAACAGCATATTCAACGTCGCGAATTGACATGTTCATCTGCTAGACTCCATCACATTCTGACAGATACGTTCCAAGTCATAAGATGCAACGCCAAGAGGCTTGTCAATGTCTTGTAAGGACCATTCAACCGTCGTCCTGTCCTTGGACTTGCAAATTAGCAACCCCACAGTTGGATTGTCAGCCTCTCCTTTCAGCAACTTGTCAGCCGCCGTTACATAAAAATTCAGCTTGCCTGCATGTTCCGGTTCAAATTCGACAACCTTCAATTCCACCACCACATAACATCGCATTTTTATATGGTAGAAGACAAGATCGGGAAAATACGACTTACCGTTTGGCATTTTCAATTCCATCTGCCGTCCAACAAAGGCAAATCCTTTGCCAAGTTCAAGCAAGAACCGTGTAATATTGCCAATCAAAGCCCCTTCCAGCTCTTTCTCGTCATAATTTGGGCCAACTGAAAGAAAATCAAAATTGTAGGGGTCTTTCAAGATTTCCTGGGCAAGACGACCTTGGGGGTTCGGCAATCGTTCACCAAAATTTGTCAATGCTTGCCCTTGTGTCTTATACAATTGGGATTTCAAATAATGAACAAGTTCCTGACGGCTCCAGTCTTCTTCCACCGTCTTATGAATGTAAAACAACCCCTCCTCAGGAGAATCGCAATGTTGGATGATTTCCACATGATGGCGCCATGGGACAGAGAAGAAAACATCATCTGGCAAAAAATCACCGCCCTGTCGATATGCCGCCTCACTTGATAAAACTTCTCCACCAGCCTGGTGGAGTTTTGCTTTGGAGATTTCTCCACCAGCCTGGTGGAGAAATCCCTTGTTGTAGAAAAGAAACCACTGCTTCATCGCCCAGATATTGCTTTCAGACAATCCCTTCATTGCAGGGAATGCAGTACGAAGATCCAGACTAACATTGGCAACAATGCCATCGCCATGTTTTCCCAATTCCTTGCGAATGGCGAGATCGCGTCCCATGCTCCAGTAGAATTCAAGCATCGCACGATTAACCTGAACAGCTGCCTTTGCTTGAATTCGGCATAATCGGACTTTGACATCAGAGAGCCATTCCAAATAATCAGAATCGACAATATCCAAGACACGTTTAGTGAATGATGGAACTTGTATCTTTTTATTTGTCTTCACTTTTCGTCCTCCAATATGGAAACAAAGTCGCCAAGGACAGGTAAGACTCGAAAACAACTGAGCAGCATGTCCTTACGGATATATTCCGCCAAAGCTCTCCGCTCTTTCGCGAATTCACGCTGAACACTGGATATAAAGATTCGGTAGGTCATTAGTCAACCTCGAAATGAATACCTAAAAGACTATCAGATGGCGATGCATCGGATAATTTACAAATAACGTGTGAATTGAAATCAAACTGTTCAGTAAATTCGTTAGAGGGAACTTTATCAGAATTCATAGTACAGATATATTGTCCATGGATGCCAAGGTTTTCTCTTGCAACCAGTTCAAGTGCCAATGCTCGTTGTCTTACATCGACAGCATCGAATATGGTTGTATCGTGAACTAGTAATGACATTTCATGACCTAACCGTTTTTGCGCTTTCAGCAAAGCAAGGTCGAAACAGAAAATCCCCATCAGGCGAACACCATCACTTCCACCTTTATCCATCTCTATCGAAATAGAATAATCATCTTTTTCTGGTAATATATTCAGTATTCCCGTTTTGCCATACAGTTGATAAGTATAGGAAGCAAAATCATCTTGAATTTGCTTGAGAATCATTTCTCGTTCTTTGAAATCAGTATTAACATTATTTTTTATTGTCTCAATTTCTGCCTCAAGACTTTTTATTTCTTGATCTAGCTTTTTCAGATCCGTAATCCATTCTTCCTGACGATTTTCAATACTTTTCAGTTCAGCCAAGTGATTTTGACGAATTCGTAATTCTTCATAAATACTTTGTGTAGTAAGTTCAGTCGTTTTTTCAGCTTTTAGCTTTGATTTTTCATCCCTCTCCCTCGTCAGATTTTGAATTTCAGCATTTAATCGTGTAATTTCATCAGCAAGAAAAGTTTTCCTATTTATAATAATTTGTTTATGAAATGCCAGAACCTCGTTAAGAGTTTGTCGAATATTGTCAGGGAAAGCAAGACCTATTTCTTTATAAATAGCTTCAATTGCCTCACATGAAGTATCTTTTTCTTCTCGGATTGCAGTTTGAAAACTGGAATACTTACGCTTATTAGTGGCAATTTTGTTTGAAAGTGACAAAGTTTCTTGGGTTAATTCATTTACTTCTTGTTGCAGACGCTCATATTGCGGAGAGAAATTATAGGATGTTAACGAACGCTCTAATTCTTGAATTTCTGTATGAACTTTGATTTGCTCCACACGAATTTGTTCTACATTTCCGACTGCACCGGAAAATGCACCCTTGTTAATAACTTTTTTTGTTGCACGATAATCTTTCAAGGTCTGCCGTAACTCCTTGATCTTGCCAATAAATTCCCAATCAAGCCCAAGTAAATAGGCTAAATTCGACTTCTCTTGACCATCTTTTCTTGTTAAATTGTGTAAACCAACACTCTGATACGCAGACTGTCCTAATCGTATAAAACAAGATAACATTCCTTTGGGAACTGGAAAGGTACTTTGAGATTGAACTGATGGATCCAGATCAAATAAAGCCCACCCTAGTAAAGTCCTCCAACGCTCGATACTATAAACATATGTATTGTTATACAATTCAGGATAATCAGGTTGGATAGACCATGATTCGACATTTCCAAAGACACGAACCTTGTCAGCGTTCTCAATGGCGCGAGATACTTTGACTCGTGTCCCCTTGAGAGTCATTTCCAATGTGAAAATCCATGATTGGAGCGCATCTTGAACGATTCCTTTGCCTTTTGTAGCTTGACCACCAAGACAAAACATAAGAATTTCGACTAATGTTGTCTTGCCGACGCCATTGCGTGTGTCATTTTTACTGGAAGAAGCAGTTTTTTCAGCGAGAATGACATTCAAACCTTCCATGAATCTGACAGGACGAAAAGTCGAATTATTGGCAGTGAGTTCGTGAAGTATCATGATCTCCTCCGGTTGATGAGTCCATTTTCAAAAGAAATGAGACCTATCGTAAAAAGAAAGTCAAGAGCAAGGCAGAATCGGTCAAATGTTTCTATTTCAGGATATTTGCGAGATTTTAACCATAGCCTGGTAACAGTTTGCGGCATCTTGAGTAACCCAAGAAGTGTTCCACCTGCCATGAGGAGAGAATCCTTGAGAAAAATATGTTTTGTTGGAAGCAACATGGCATTATCCTATTTTTCAAAAATTTCACATGCTTCAAACATGTAGATTAAAACAGCAAGACCAGCTGATCTTTCTTTTTGAGAGTGAAAACCTCTTTGTGCTAACTGACACATAGATTCAAAGAGTTCATCCCCTCTAGCTCCTTCATTCCGAAATCTGTAATAATATTCTAAAAAACCATCTCGAATTTTTTCTGGAAATTGAGGATCATTTTTTACAACATTCCCAATATATTGCTCAATTGTAGAGGCCACTCCCAAACCTGATTGCATTACAACAAGATTATCTGCACTTATCTCGTTTTTCTTCATCTTATCTGATATTTTTAATAATGAATAATCACTTGTTGGCTTCTCTGGAGAAATGGTAATTGCCCATCGTGTTACCTCTGCCAATTCTCGAAAACCAACTTCAGGGAAAGCATTAACGATAGCTTGTCGAATGGCATTTTCATGTTTGTATTTGAGATCTTTAAGAAAAGAAACTGGATAATTCTTTTCCCCTTCTGGTATCTTATCAATTTCTTTATGGCAACTTGGACACAAATAAATCAAATTTGGATAAGCATTTCGTTCTTCTTCAGTCATAGAGGGATTATATCTTGCTGCTGGTGGTATGTTGTTAAGCGGATTACCAGCATGTTCACCTTCAATATGTGCACATTCACCAATAGCCCTTACACTTCCATCACCATAGTCAACAGTGAGCGTCTCATGGCATTTCGCACAGATATTTCCACTTCGGAATGCAAGAACACGTTTTGTTGTTTCCTTAACATCCATGATAGTATCTCCTTAAATACCATCTTTCATCAATTTTGGCAATAGCATGTCACGAGTAGAAGCAAGATTACGAATTGAAAAACAAAGGACTTTCAGTTGTTCTAAAATAGACATTAATATTCTATTGAATACAGTGAGTATGGACTCCATCGCTTTGATGATGGCCTCGGCACGATTTACGGAATCTGGGAGCGAGACTAGATAGTCGAACTGCGCTTCTGGACGGAGGAACACAGCGCCTTTCGCAGAAAAATCCTCCTTTGTAGGCTCACGCGTCTTGCCACCACGCGAGGGGAGGGACTTGACAACTTCTTCCTTTACCGCCAGATAGCGACTATAGGCATGACGCAGAAAAATCAGGCCCATCACGGGCATGAAAAACTCATTCGCGGCAAAATTGGAATTTGCCCGAAGAGTATCCGCCGCACTCCAGAGTCGCTTTTCGATTGCTTCTATATGTTCAAGCTGTGCCATTTTCTTCTCTTGTAATTTCAATAAAACAAATGTTAGATTTTCCAGCCTGGGCCATAGTGAATTGTATTTTAATCCCAATAGATGCTTGCATAAACTCGACGCCGTTTTTCATTCAATATAGACACACGTTTTCAGAAAATGAGAAAGCTATAGTCAATCATTGCAATTCAAAGGAGAAATGCGTAGTATTGATATTCAGATACAATAATGCATCAGTGTATTGATTATGTCAGCATCTATAAAATCTACTATATTTTTAATAAAAATCAATAAAAAACTCATTTTTGATTGTATATCGATGATTTAACTATATTGTCGTCATCCTAAAATGGATTCGTCAAGCAGGAATGGGATGATGCCGACATGGATGACGCCTTGTTCATCCTGCCACATTTTCTCGCTTCCGCCGGTCACGATGATTTTTCGGAAGGCGTCACGGCAATGGCGAAATGGCAGAAGTTCCTGCTCTTCCTTCTCGGTGGCCCCCAAGGCGAAGGCCGACTGGATATACGTCCTGCTAAAGCCACGATTGACAATGAAATCAATCTCATGCTGGCGAACTTCCCGTTTCCCATCCTTGCGTGTTTCAATCGGCACGACGCCGACATCAACCGCATATCCACGAATCCGCAGTTCGTTGAACAATATGTTTTCCATCAGATGTGTCTGCTCTTGTTGACGCCAATTCAGACGGGCATTGCGGAGCCCCACATCTTCGGCGAATAATTTGTAGGGGGTGGCAAAATATTTCTTGCCTTTGATGTCGTAGCGCTTCGCTTGTTTGAATAAATAAGCCTGTTGCAGATAGGAAATGTACAAGTCAATCGTATTTCTGCCGACGGATTGGCCAGAGACGGAATGGATGGTGTCAACCAGTTTCAGAGGATTTGTCAGTGATCCGATGGAGGAGCTTAGGACATCCAGAAGATTTTCAAGAAGCCATGGCAGTTCAATGTCATTGTGTTCCAGCAAATCCTTTATGTAAACAGTTGAGAACAAATGGACAAGGTAGTCACGACGCTCCTGTTCATCCTCCTGCATGACAGACAGCGGCATGCCGCCGAAAGCCATGTAGTCTTGGAATGCCGTTGTTTTGTCGCCACCGACACAGCCATAGTATTCGGCAAATGAAAACGGATGGATCCTGACTTCGTCCCCACGCCCGCGGAAAATGGTCAACACATTGTCGGAAAGCATCTTGGAGTTACTTCCAGTCACATAAATGTCGATATTGTCATGGCGTTGGAGACCATTGAGGACTTCATAGAAAGTCATGTAAAGGGAATCTCGGTCTTCCGGTGCGACGATGGTTTCATCCACATTGTCCCGTTTCACCTTGTGGCAGTATTGGATTTCGTCCAGGAGAATGGTGATTTTTCCAGAGAGACCTGCAATCCGTTCACGGAGGAAGGCTCCGAGTTTACGCGGATCGCGTAGTTTCTCATGTTCATCGTCATCCAATGCGAGCGTAATGATATTGCTTGCAGGAACGCCTTCATCGAGAAGATGATTGCGGAAAAGATTGAAAAGCAGGTAGGATTTGCCGCACCTGCGGATTCCGGTAATGACCTTGATCTGGCCGTTCCCCCTGCGTTTCAACAGCATCTGTAAATATCTGTCACGATTCATCAGATGCCTCATGAAATTAGACGGACAATTTAGATGGAAATACAACTTTTTTGTTCGTTTAAAATAATGAGCCTTTGAGTTTTTGCAAGTTTTGGCAGACAATATGCATGGAATTCCAAGTAAATTGTCCGTCAAATGGCTGTTTTTCCTATTGGGACGCTTCCTGTAGGTGCAATTGATTCATGGAATTTCACAGACAAATTGCATGGAATTCCAAGTAAATTGTCTGAGACATGGTGCAATTGTCCATGCGATTCCGCCTTGTCTGCACAAAAAAGCGTTCCCCCGGTGTGAGGGAACGCTTTTTTCAGGAAACTAATTGATGATTAGTTGGAGGGGTTGCGCTGCCAATCCTTCTTAAGATCGGAGTAGGGTCTGGATTCGACATGGCCTTCCTGGAAGAGGGCGTTGAAGCGCTGGTTGTGGATTCTGGCGATACGGCATGCGGTGTCGCTGATCGTCAGATGCGAATCATTGTACAGCTGGGGGTCGTTTCCCGTCGTGGTGTCGCAGAGGGAAATGGTCGAAGACGGTTGGATGAACTTGTTGGATTTAGGGCTGTCAAGATTTGCCAGCGTGCCCTGTCCGTACAAGGTATTGCCCAATGCCGCGCGAGTACGGCCGTAGTTGTTCTTGAAGGAGGCGTCAAGACCATTACGGTTGGCGCCGCCCCATGTCTGATTGATGTCCTTGGTATCGGCAGCGGGGCAGACATAGATGCTCTTGTCGCCGACATAGTCTTTGGTGTAGTCGCAGTACCACATCAGGGAACCGCTCCAGCCCGTTGTCTGGAAGCAGTAGATGGGCGTTGTGAAATCGACGTTGTCCTGTTCGTACATGTTCATGCCAATGCCGATCTGCTTGAGATTCGACGAGCAGGAAATGGCGCGCGCTTTGTCACGTGCCTTGGCCAGGGCGGGAAGCAGCATGGCGGCCAGAATCGCGATGATTGCGATGACGACCAGCAATTCAATCAAGGTGAAGCTCAACACTTTTTTCATCTTCATTTACTCCTGTTGTTTAGTTACCGAAACACACCTTTTTTTGATGCTAGAAAATAAAATAATACCATCCTCCGACTTGTCAAGCATTTTTCTTAATAAAAAATTAATATCCTGCCGGTTTGTCATGCTTATGTTTATTGTGGCTTTGTTGAATTATTTAATAACAATGGTTTTTGATAGATTATGGTAGTTTTTGTTGCATCATTCTTGATATTGCTTAGATGGGAGGTTATAATGTATTGATGGCTGGAAGAATCGCTGATGACCATGAACAAGATGCAAGACAAGGAGCGGTGCAACGATGAAAATGCTGTTGACTGGAGCCAACGGTTTTGTCGGAAACAGGATAAAAAACACATACGGAGAGGATGTCGTCGCCTCGCCTTCGCTGCGGAACGCCACTGAAGACGATGTGAAGAGGATTGTCGAGGAAAGCGGGGCCGACGTCATCGTCCATACAGCGGCGATTTCGGACATCGGCGTCTGCCAGAACAATCCGGAGCAGTCGTATATCGCCAACGTCATGCTGCCGTTCCATCTTGCCAAGGCGGCGCGGGGGAGAAAGTTGGTCTGCTTCAGTTCAGACCAGGTGTATGGCGGTTGCCAAACGGACGGCCCCTATACGGAAGAGAACGTCCGTCCGGCGAATATCTATGCCGAACATAAGTTGGAGATGGAAAAGCGTGTTCTTGACATTGATCCTGACGCGGTCATGCTCCGCGCGGAATGGATGTACGACGTCATCTCGACGAGAGGAAACTACATCAAAAACGTATTGGACGGCTATTTGACGTACAGCAGCAAACAGTACAGGGGAGTCACCTATCTTCGCGAAGTGGCGGAGAACATTCCGAACGTCATCGCCCTGCCGGGCGGCGCGTATAATTTCGGCAGCGAGACGGAGCTTTCCATGTTCGAGATAACACAGGAGCTGCTGGCGTATCTTGGGCGGCAAGGAGTTGTGAAAGACGCTCCGCCGCGTCACAATCTGTGGATGAACTGCAGCAAGGCGACGCGTCACGGCGTGATTTTCAGCAATGTTCTGGACGGCTTGAAACGCTGCGTGGACGACTATCGGCTGCGCCGCTGCACGGATTGACGGAGAGCTAAAAGCTTGAAGCCTAAAGCTTAAAGCGAAATACAAGGAATCTTGGGGATTTGTTATCCAGATATTTGGAATGGTTTTGGGGAACAGTTGATTTTTTCTTGAAGACAATTATACTAATGAAATAAAAAACTATTGTCATCTGAAAGCGGAGAGAATGATGAACCAGATTGATAGATTGCATCGAATGAAAATCGAAATATATCGGATAGCCCATAGGCATAATGCGGAGAAAGTTTATGTCTTTGGCTCTTGCGCGCGGAAGGAAGAGACGCAGGAAAGCGATATAGACTTGATGGTGCAGTTTCTTCCAAAAGCTTCTTTTTTCGATCAGATCCAGATGGAGCATGATATGGCGGACCTGCTTCAAACCAAAGTTGATGTCGTGGATATGGATGCCTTAAGAGACGGCTATTTCAAAGAACAGGTCTCACGGGAGATGATCGCTATATGAACAAAGATCTGGATCGTCTTCAGCATATCAGTGAAGCATTCGAACTTCTGCTCCGCGTGACTGATTGCAACTATGCTGATTATCAGGACGACAGGGATAAACAAGCAGCGGTCGAACGTTATTTTGAAATACTTGGCGAAGCTGCCAAGATGGTTTCAGCTGATATGCAAAAAGCACATTCGGAGATTCCATGGCGTTTGGCGGGAGACATGAGGAATTTCATTATCCATTCCTATGTCAAAGTCAGTTCGCAACGTTTATGGGAAACGGCAAAGAATGATATTCCGTTGATTTTCAGACAGATTCGTCATTTACTTGGCGTTTACGGCGAAGGTTGGATTCCATGTACGAAACGGATGTGCCCACCTTCCGATGCAGAATGTGTAGAGTCAATTCTTTCTTGCATTGGGAAGCTGAAAAAAGATGTTTTGACATGTATGAATGGGACAGAGGCAGGTAATATTTGTCTTGAGCTCATTGAGGCAGGAAGAGCGGCGAGCCAGTTGTCGCGCCCATTTAGGCTTGCTCATCAACAGATTGACTGGCATATGATTATCGAATACGGTGAGCGAATCGTGGCTGCATCAGAAAATATGGCTCCCATGGCTGATATTTCCCAAATGGCTGAATGGATGATTTCAAATGAAGATAAATTAGCTTTATTGTGATTTGTTTTCAAGTACATGGAGAAGACGTCAATAATAACTTCATGTCAACAACTTGCAAATTTGAGCTTTGTTGGTCCTATTTAGTATGTTGTGATATGCAATCATGCCTGTTTATCTCTCCTGCACGATTTTCCCGCAGAGGTAGTGTTTGCGGTCAGGATACCAGAGGACGCTCTGGCCGTTGACATGCGTCATGGTGGCGTAGAGGGCGAGGTCGGCCCGCTTGTGAGCGTAGCCGAGCGGGATGCCATCGTCATCGAAGAACATTTCAGGCTCGCCGAACGTCAGCGGCTGACGGGCGTCTGGCGTGAAAATGCCTCGCACCAAATAGATAGGACGGCGATGGTGTTCCGTGTCCTTCGGGCCCCATGGGCCGAAATGACCGTCGTGGTTGTGGATGAACATGAAGAAATGGCCGCGCCCGTCGCCGTAGATCGGGCAGGGCGACAACGGATGGAGCATGGGCGGCTTGCCGTCGCCGTAGCGGAGCACTTCGGATTCGCCCCACGTGTAGCCGCCGTCGGTTGAAATCGCATACCAAGGCGAGCCGGAATTCGTGCGGAAGGCGCAGAAAAGGCGTCCGTCCGGCAGTTCGACGATGGACGGCTCCTGCGCGACGCACCATGCAGGATTGTTGCGGGACGGCGCCTTCAGGCAGGTCGTCCACGTGAATTTCAGATTCTGCGGCGCGGGATAGTCGTCCGCGTTTTCAATGACGTACATGGAGCAGACGGATTCTTCGTCCGTCCAGTGAGGGCGGCGCGGGAATTTCGTGAGCGACGCGTAGCGGGTGATGCCGCCGACATATTTGCCGGAGGAGACTTTCAGCGGCGGCTGGTAGGCGATCATCGTCGGCGGGACGTTCGGATCGTCATTGTCGTATTCGGAAAGCTTCTGGAAGAAGGCCTGGACGGGGGTGGCGAACGTCAGACCATCGTCATCGCTATATGTAAGGTATAGAAAACCATTTTCGTGCGGATCCGCGTAGCCGCTGTAATGGTTCAGCATGACATAGATGCGGCCTTTGGCGTTGCGGAATGCCGTGCCGAAGCTGCAGCGGTCGCGGCCGGTCTGCGGGTCGAAATTCTGCCCTGCGATGGTAAGTGGCTCTGTCCATGTCCTGCCGCCGTCGTCCGAACGTGCGCAGACATAATGCGAATCGGGGGCCTGTTCGGCGGAATCCTGCAGCCAGAAGGCGACGAAACTGCGTTCCTTAAGACCGGGCAGGACGGTGAAGACATGGTTTGCGCCGTCGCGTTTTCCGGCGGACGGTCCTTTCGGGATATAGACGATGTAATCCGGATTTGTTCTCTGCAGTTCGTACATGGCGGTGTATTTTTGTTCAGCTGGCGTGGAAAGGTTTCGTTACAAAATACCATTTTGTGGGCAATTTTGCAAGCGGAAGTGTGCGGTAAGATGAAAAAAGCCTTGCAGGCAGTATATTGTAATCAATCTTGTTTAAGAAAAAACATCAAAAAAGGAGAAAACATGATTCCCGTGACTCATTTCTACGCATTGCATGGATTGTCGGACCGCGTCCGCCAAGGCATTTTCGCGGATTTCGCCGATGCAGGCGGCAAGCATATCGTGCTGACCGACCACTGCGTCGGCCAAATCATGACAGATACCGCTTTCGCTAAGAAGCTCATGGCTGAGACGAAGGCGGCCGGCGTGTCGTTTCTGGACGCCCATGCGCCGTTCGGCATCTTGAGCGACCTCTGCCTGCCGTTCGACGAATACCGCGGCCTCATGCTGACGCGCACGAACTATGCGATTGAAATCGACAATCTCTTTGGGCTCGACACGATAACGATCCACGTCGGCAGCGGGATGCCCGTCTATGAAGGGAAGACGGACGTGAAGCTGCTGTGCGACTACACACGCCGCAGCCTGGAGGAGCTCCTGCCCGTCGCGGAGAAGAATGGCGTCGTCATCTGCATCGAGAACATCTGGTCGCCGATCACGACGGCAGAGCGGCTTCTGGAATTCATAGACTATTTCAAATCCCCCTGGCTTGGAATCTGCTACGATGCGGGCCACGCCCACATCGCGTCCAAGCCGCGGGAGGTCCCGAACAACGCGGACAAGTGCTGGGGGGCGTTCGGCCTGCCAGTCGGCTGGGACGAACACACACTGGAGAAATTGTTGCCGGAGATTGTGAATTGCCATCTCCATGACAACCATGGACTTGTCGATGAACATTTCCTCCCCGGCAAGGGGCTCATCGACTGGAAGCATGTCATGGGCCTTCTGAAGACTGCGCCGAAAATCCGCCTGATCCAGAACGAGGCGAACGACGGCGGCATAGCCGAACGAGTCCATTGTTTTGAAAAATTGATGAATCTTTAATTATTTTAGAAAAAAAAACATTATGTTGAATATTGGTTATTGAAATGCAAAAATTGTAAGTTATAGTATGACAAGTAAATTGGATAGGAATTGAATAATTTAAATAAAGTATGCAAACAAAAGGATTAACCAGATGAAGAACATCATTCCGCTAGTCATTGCGGTGATTTTGGGGCTGGCTGCGGTATTCGCGGTCAGCAGGACTGTGTCGAAGAACAAAGAGAACACGGAGGAAATGGTTGAGATTGTGGCTGCCTCGCGCGTGCTGAGCGGCGGCGAAGTCGTGGCGGAGGCATTCATCAGCCCGCGTTCAGTTCCAGTGTCGGCGTTGCCGAAGCAGCACGTCAAGTGGGAGAACCGCAGCACGGTTCTCGGCCAGAAGGTGTTGCGTACGATAGCCAAAGACGATTATTTGCTTTTGTCGGATATTGGCATGTCGCGTTCCATGGGCAACGTGATTGGCGACGGCGAATGGGGCTTCCCCGTCAATTTCGCTGATTCATCCCTTGTCTCGATGTTGCAGCCCGGCGATGAAATCGCCATCATCGGCACATTCAACGTCAGCGAGACGGTCAAGCAGGGCAAAGACTTGGATGCACAGGAAGTGACTTATACGCGGTCGGTTACGTCTGTCATCTTCCCTCGTGTGCGTATTTTGGAAATCACGAGCAACGGCGGCGTCTTCCTGTCACTGCCGCCGCAGCAGGCATTGGCCCTGACGGCGATTTCACGCGAGGCGGAGCTGTATCCGCTTCTCCGTAAGACGAATGACACGAAGGCGCTCAACCGCAAGGATGGCGGAATCTTCGAGAGCTCCGCCTTGACGCGCATGATTGAAGGATTAACTCCCATCGACATCCCAGCAGTACCCGTGGAAATCAAGGAGTGATAGGGGGTGCCATCGGCGCCACGCCGTTGGCTTGGGAGGTGCCATCGGCGTCTTCGCCGTTGGCGACGCAATACACAAACTGAACCATGTTTCATAGGAGAAGATGATGAAGAAACAATTATTTGCAACATTTTTTGCCTGTTTGTTCGCGACTGTAGCCGTTTGGGCGCAGGACGCGGAGACGTTCAGCCTGACCGTTGGCGGAAGCAAACGTCTTGACTTGCCGTTCGCCATTGAAAACTACCGCCTTACGCCGCAGGGCAAAGTGACAATCGAAGAGCTCAACAAGCAGCAGCTCAACGTGACAGGCACTGCTTTGGGCGATTGCAGCCTCATCGTCATGGGCGGCGGGCTGACACGTGAATACCGCATCTCCGTCAAGAGCAATATCAACAACATCCTGAAGCGGCTCCGCACGGATCTGGACGCAGTTCCAGAGCTGGACATTTCCATCAACCAGGACTACATCGTCATCCGCGGCACGGTCAGCAACCCGGAAAACTGGCGGCTCTTCCAGAAAGTCCTGCCGATGTATCCCGGCGTTCATAACTTTGCGGTTTTCCGCCCCTCCGCGGAAACGATGCTCAACCTGAAGAAAATGCTGCAAGAAGCCGGGTTCCCATTTGCAGAGCAAGGGAAGACGCCTGAGCTTGGGCAGATTGCCATGAACATCACGCCGGACGCCGTCGTCATCACGGGTGAACTTTGCTCGCAGGAGCAGATAACGAAAATCAACCAGATTTTGAGTACGCAGACATGGCTGGCTATCGGCGACATGCCCGCGAATGAAGCGGCAGGGCGCGTGCGCGGCATCATCAACTTGAACGTTGTCCAGACGCAACTGGTTGTCGATATCGTCTATGTCGGTGTCACGGATTCGGATGCGGAGCATTTCGGCTCCCAGGCTCCAACTGCCAATTTCAATGCGAACTGGATGTACGACTTGATCCATGGACGCAAGACGGAAGGCTCCACCGTGACATTCGGCAGCAATATGCAGCAGACGTTGGGATTCCTGGCGGACAACGGCATCACCCGCCGCTACGAAGCGGGCCATGTCACTTTCCTCAACCATGACGACAAGGGCGGCACGCTCCATACTGGCGGTACGGTTTCCGTGAAAGTTTCCGGCATGAACTCCGGCGCCTTGCAGGACATCGATTTCGGTTTGAAGATCACGGTCAAGGGCGGCTTGGTCGATTCCAACAAAGTCAAATTGGACATGTCCATTGAAAACACGTCACTTGTGACGACGAGCGGTGACTCCTACACGCGTGACGTTGATTCCACGCAGCAGAGCATCTACTGTGGCCTAGACAAGACGGTCGTTCTGGCCGGCTCGCGTAAGATCGCGCAGTCCGC
Organism: Victivallales bacterium; assembly: GCA_017964325.1. The sequence goes on from JAGCSE010000166.1 coordinate 18,660, forward strand.
ACGGAAATCTGGTCTGCCAATCCTGCGCAACACGCCTGTTTTGAACTGGTTCGTCTCCGAAAAGGGTGACAGCAAGAGCGAGACCAGGCTGCTCATTCTAGCTTGCCCGCGTCTTGTCACGCCTGATAACACGGTGGAAATCACCATTCCCGTCTCGGCGGAGACGGCTCCTACTTACAATGAAGCGAAGGGTGACCTGAAAGAGGACCTCAAGCAGAAGGAAGCCGCGAAGCCGTGGTATAAGCGCTGGTTCGGCAAATGACATCGTCGCAGCCTGGTCGCGTTTCCACGCGAACGGCTCTTGACAAGACTATATACCAAAATAATTAAAATACCATAAAACGTCACCATCATGCGAAGACTCATCGTTGACACGCCTGTTCAGGAGGCAGCCCTGGTCATAGATTTGCCGGAGGGCGATCTTGAAATGACGCTTGGACGGCATTCCGAAAGCAACATCGTCCTTTCGGGGGCGGGTATTTCCCGTCATCATGCACGGCTGATTCAAGCCAATGGCATGCTTTTCATTGAAGACGTCGGAAGCTCGGGCGGCACGTTCGTGAACGGCGAGGCCATTCAGGAGATGACGGCTTTGGAAGATAACGACGTCATCACCATCGGCGACAACACGCTCCGCATTCTGGAGGGTGAGGCCGAAGGCGGCGCGTTGACGGATAGCGCATCGGAACCGCCTGTGGAAGAACCCGTTGCCGTGGCTCCCATGGCTCCGCCGCCACCCCCGCCCGCTCCCGTGGCCGCACCGCCGGTTTCCGAGGTCAACAATTTCCTGGACGAGTTCAAGAACGCGACCGTCCTGTATGAAGACTCCATCATGGCGTTGACGAAGCAGATTCACACGGACATCCTTGAACGGCTGAATCTTGCGCAGGGCACGCTGGACGTGAAGAACGACGAGACGATGGACCGCGTTAATCACGTCATGGACCAAATCCTCCGCGAACGGCGGCACGAGATTCCGTCTCATATTCCGTTGGAGACGTTCCGCCAAGCACTTATGGACGAGCTCATCAATTATGGGCCGATTTCGCCCGTGCTCCGTTCGCCGCGCGTCTCGGAAATCATGATCAACGGGCCAGACCATATTTTCGTTGAAAGCAGTGGCAAGATCTTCGAGAGCGGCATCCGCTTCTTCAGCGAGCAGCATCTTCTTTCCATTATCCAGAGGATCGTCGAGCCGCTGGGACGGCATGTCGATGAAGCATCGCCGATGGTTGACGCGCGTCTGCCGGACGGCTCCCGCGTGAACGCCATCATCCCACCATTGGCGCTGCAAGGCGCTACTGTCACCATCCGTAAATTCTCGGAAAAGAAATTGACGACGGAGGATCTGATTCGGTTTGGAAGCATGACGCAGGACATGGCGCTGTTTCTGGAAGAGGCCGTCCGTTCGCGGCAGAACATTCTTGTTTCCGGAGGTACGGGTTCCGGTAAGACGACATTGCTGAACGTGCTTTCCCTTTTTATTCCGAAAGGCGAACGCGTCATTACGGTGGAGGACTCTGCCGAATTGAAGTTGGATCATCCGAATCTCGTCTCATTGGAAGCGCGTCCTGCCAACATCGAAGGGAAGGGACGCATCACTATCCGCGATCTGGTCATCAACACATTGCGTATGCGGCCTGACCGCATCATCGTCGGTGAATGCCGTGGTGCGGAGGCGCTGGACATGCTCCAGGCCATGAACACGGGACATGACGGCTCGCTGACAACAGCCCATGCAAACAATCCGCGCGATGCCTTGACACGTCTTGAAAACATGGTCATGATGGCGGGTTTCGACCTGCCATCCAAGGCCATCCGCGAACAGATTGCATCCGCTTTGGATTTGATTGTCCAGCAGACGCGTCTCCCCGATGGTTCGCGCAAAATCGTGCAGATTTCAGAAGTCACTGGCCGTGAAGGCGATGTGATTCTGTTGCAAGACATTTTCACCTTCAACCAGACGGGCATGGATGCGAATGGAAAGGTGCAGGGCTACCATTCCGCGACTGGCAACATCCCGTTCTTTGTCGAGGAGCTTCGCCAAAGCGGTCGTCTCAAGCTCGATATGTCCGTCTTTGTCCCCAAAGCGTGAGGTTTTCATCATGCCGCAACAAGTGATTGCCAATCAATTATATATAACTTACGCCCTTGTATTTACGGCAACGGCGCTGTTTGCCTTTCTCGCCGTTGTGACACTGTTCAAGCGTTCACAGGAGAAATTTGAAATTTCTGGTGACGCGGCCCGTGACGCGGCCATCAAGAAATTCATCGAGCCTGGAAAACTGCTACGGCTGCGCTTTTCCACCGCGATGATGGCCGCGGCCATCATCCTTCTTATTCTCATATTCGCAAATGTTTTGAATCCATTTATTTATGTGCCTGTCGCCATCGGCGTCGGCATTCTTTTCTTTATGCTTCCATATTGGTATTATTTATGGAAGGGCTTGCAGCGCAAGGAGAAATTCGAGAGCAAATTGCTGGATTTGACGATGGGGCTGGCAAACGGCATGAAATCCGGCCTGGCCTTCCCGCAGGCGCTGGAGGCGACGTCGCGGCGTATCGGTGGCCCGATGCAGGAGGAGCTGAATGTCGTGCTGCGCGAATATCGTCTTGGACTGGAATTGGCCGAGTCGCTGGAGCGTCTCAACCAGCGGATGCCGTGCGAAGACCTCCATCTTCTGGTGACGACCATCAAACTGACGACGAAATCCGGCGGCTCGCTGGTCGATGTCTTGGAAAAGATGGTCGATACCATCCGCAGCCGCACGGAATTTCAGGAGCGTTTGAAGAACATGACGGCGGCGGGGCGTTTCGAGGCGCTCGCGATGTCCTGCGCGCCAGTTGCCGCCTTTATCCTATTGTATTTAGTCGATCCAGATTTGATGGGGCCGATGCTGACGACGAAATTGGGGTGGTGCGGCATCGCCGCCATCGCCGCCTTGGTATCCATTGGCTTCTATATCATCAACAAAATCGTGACCATCGAGGTGTAACGCCATGGAACACTCCAATATCGTCATGTATGTCATCGTATTCCTTGCGGTCTTCGCGCCGTACGCCTTCCTGCAGATGTGCCTTGGCACAAGGAAATCGAAGCCGGATGATTTCGACAATTGGAATCTGCCGCCGCTTTTCAAGCATACCTACTGGCTGACGTCCATGCTGGCTGATTCAGTTGGCGCGAAATTGGCTGAACTTCAACCTGCACGCACTGCGAATATGCGTGTCCAGCTCGTTCAGGCGGGCATCAAGCTACCTGCGGAGCATGTCTATGCTTTGGAAGCATTTATGGGGATTTTTGGAGCGATTGTTCCGGCCATCGTCGTCATGCTTCTTGCGAACCGCGTCGGCTATGCCGCTGGTGCGGGGCTTCTGTTCGGGGTGCTCGGATTGATGATGCCATCGATGAAAGTCGCGAAGCTGGCGGAGGACCGTATTACGGCGATCATCCATAGCCTGCCGTTCGCCATCGACCTCATCGGCGCGGCCATGCGGTCAGGCCTTGATTTCTCAGCCGCCATCCGCTACTATGTCGGCACGGAGAACAAGAGCAATCCACTGGCCGTGGAGTTCGGCGTGATGCTCAAGCAGATGGAGCTTGGAAAAAACCGCATCGAGGCTTTGGAGGATATGTCGCGGCGCATACAGGACGATAATTTTTCGTCGTTTGCGGGGGCGGTTGCACATGGTACGGAAATCGGTGCGTCCATTGTAGATACGATGAAAATCCAGGCGGAGGAGATGCGCCGTGCACGGTTCAATATCGCGGAGCGCAAGGCGGCGCGCGCGCCGTCCATCATGATTTTGCCGATTGCCGTGTTCATCATGCCCGCCATCTTCATCGTCATCGGCGTTCCCGTCCTGCTCAAGATTTCGTCCAGTGGCCTTGGAGGGATCATGAAATGAAATACCAGATACGTTTCATACAGGGCGAAATCGCCGGAAAATGCGTGCCGATATCGCAGGACAAGGCACTTACGATTGGCCGTTCCCATTCCAATGAATTGAAGTTGACCGCACCTGACGTTTCCGGACGCCATGTCGTGCTGATGCTGACGCCAAACGGAGTGGTGATGGACAACTTGTCCTCGCGAATAACACTGATTGATTCGGCGGCTGTCGGCACGGCGGAACGCAAGGCGCTCTTGGCCGGCCAGACGGTGACCATGGGAAACGGGACGGCATTCGTATTGGAATGTCTTCCCGACGACGCGCCTACGGCTCCTTCGCTTGCCACAACTACTGACGACGAGGCGACGAATGTCAATCTTAAGCCGGCTGCCGCTCCGAAACCGTCGGTCGTCGCCACTCCGAAACCGCCGCCGGCCGCTTCTTCGAACGATGATGAAGCGACCAATCTAAATATGAAACCTGTGGCACCGCCGCCAGCCGCCAAGCCGCCGGTGGTCCCTTCGGATGATGATTTGACAATCATCCCGTCCAAGCCTGTGGCTCCGCCGTCTGACGACAGGACTGTCCTTCCATCCAAGCCAGCGGCTTCGCCATCATCTGACGACAGGACTGTCTTTCCATCCAAGCCTGTGGCTCTGCCACCGAAGCCCGCGCCGAAGCCGTTCACGCCTCCCGCTTCCAAGCCCATAGCTCCGCCGCCGAAGCCTACTCCTGCGGCGCCGCCGAAGCCAACCCCAAATCCGATTGCACCACCGCCGCCACCGCCTGAGAACAACGAGGATTCAGGCCTGGAGACGGTCGCTATGCAGACGCGCATGGCGACGCCTGAAGAGCTTGAGTTCATGAAAGTAAAGACGCAGAAGAAGCAGACGAAACGTCTGACGGTGGCCATTGTGTCCATCGTAGTCGTGATGGGCCTTCTGATCGCCGCTTACAGGATGTTCATCTACCGTCCAGCCGAAAAGATGGTCAGCTGGCCGCGTGATGAAAGAGGCAGGATGCTCGACAATCTCATCGGCATCGAATCATGTCCATGGAAGAACGACATCAATGTTGACTATCCTGAACTTCCGAATACAAAAATTGACAAGGAGGACGGGAAGGTTGAAATCAACACATTCATAGGCAAATACCATGATGTTCCATTGCGTCTTACCTTTGAGGCGTTTCAGAATACCGCGTCGCTTGGAACGGATCGCGTGGATGATTTCAACGCATGGATGCAGAAAAAGATACAGAGCGATGACAATTGGAATTTCGACACGATTCGCCCCATCGCCTTCTATGGTGAAAACCATGGCGTTCCATATCTGTCTGTGCCGTACAGCCGCACGGTCAACAACGAATCATATTGCGGATACGCCGTGCAGATTCGCTTCGAAGACTGGTCGTTTATACTCCTGAAGGAAATTCCGGCGCGCGAACGCTGGCATGCGGAGGGGTTCATTGAAAAAATCGCCTTCTTTGCCTTCTCCGAAAGGTTCGAGCGCGACCACTGGGAAGGCATGAAGGATGTGCAGGAAGGGACGGTGCAATTGAATCTGGACGAGGCGAAGGCATTGCTGGTCCGCAATTCGCCGTCTGTCTGGCCAAAGGCTTACCTTCTCATCCGCAGTGCCTTGTGCAAACTGAAGGCGGAGGCGTCCGTGGATGATGTCTTGTACAACAAGGCCATCGACCTGTTGAAGGATTTGCGCGAAAAACAGGTTAATTATTTCAATGCGCAGAGAATCTCCTATATGCAGGCGGAAGGCACGAAGGACAAAAAGTCCATGGCGCGCATCCGCGACAAACTCAAAGCCGTCTTCCCGTCGGAGGAAGACCTTCGATATCATAAAATCAGACAAAACAAGTGGAAATAAATGTTCAGCTCAAAAGAACTCATCTTACGCCTCGAGCTCAATAATGAAATATTGAAAGAGGCGACATCGAGTGAATTAAGCGGTGAAATCACGATCGGGCGGAATCCCGCCTCGACATGGGTCATTCCGCCTACGGACAAGTCTGCCTCGAACAACCACGCCAAGCTGATTGTGAAAGGCAAGTCCGTTATCATCAAGGATATGCAGAGCCGCAACGGGACGTTCTTCCAAGGGGAGCGCATTACCGAGCGCAAGTTACAGCCTGGTGACCAGATACGCATCGGCGACTCCGTGCTGAAGGTTGAGTCCGCCGCGGAAAGCGGCGGCCGCAAGCCCGTCCATCCCTACAACCGTCTCGAACAGCTCAACGGCGAGGCGAAGGGGAAGCTGTATGATTTGGATCAGGACGTCATGAAGATCGGCTCCGCCCCCGATTGCGCCATCATCTACAATGATGCGGTCATCTCCCATTACCATGTCACGCTGGAATGCCGCCCCGACGGCTCCACATGGATCAAGGACATGGGCAGCCGCAACGGCACAAAAGTCAACGGCACGCCGCTTTCGACAAATCTCAATGACTCCGCACGTCTGCTGAAGGACGGCGACGTTATTACCATATCTTATATAGAACTGCGCTATTGGGACAAATATGTCCAGCATGTCCGTTCGCACATCGGCGTGAAAATCGCGGCGGTTGTATTGACGCTGGCCATTGTTCTGGGCGGCTATTTTGCATGGTTGAACACGACTCCTTCGGCGAAGTCCCACATCGAGAAGGCGCGTTTTGCGGCACAGAAAGAGAATTTCAAGTCGGCGCGTTCCCATCTGGAAGCGGCGGCGAACGCGCGCGGCGCGGACACGCACCGCTATGAACGAGCCGAATTGTCGAAGCAGATTGACCAGTGGGAGGACACCATCGTCAAATGGGACAAGGTCAAAACGATGTTTGCGGAGCGTAAATGGATCAGCGCCAACAAGCTCCTCAGCCCGTTGCTCAGTTCCAACATGGAGCTTTGGAAATGGAATGACACGACCGCCACGCAGGCGAAGAGCGAAGCCCTGCTCGTGAAACGCATCAACGACGCTTTTCTTGAGGCCCGTAACACATTGGAGGAAAAAAGCTCCACGCCTGCGGCCATTGAGTCTTCCATCAAAAACCTCTCGAATGAACTTGCGACATTGCCGGGCAGCGTTCCGGATTTTTGCCAGCCGCTCATCAAGTCGGCAACGGACATCCAGGAGGAAATCGTCCGCACCAGCGATGAGTTGAAAGCCATCGACGCCACTCTCAACGATTTCAAGGACATAGAAAAATTGCCGGATGTCATCGCACGGCTTGATTCCATTAACGAGACCGCGGTCAAACGCCATGAGGAACGCAAGGCAAGCGGCCTGAAATACTCCGTGAAAGTCGAATCGTTCATTGCGGACCTGCGGCAGCCGCTGGAGAAACTGGCAACCGCCCAGAAGACGCTCCATGCAAATTATGTGGCCACGGCCGGCCTGCAATTCGCCGACATCATGCAGACGCTGCCGCTGCCCACGACTGCCGAATGCGACGTATATCCCGTGCTCACGGAGAAGCGTTCTGAACTGGAGATCCTCAACTACCAGCTCCTGGAAGATGCACGCCAGTTCCAGAATCTAGTGGAAACGCTTACGAACAGGAATCTTATGCCGGGACAGATGCCGGATTACATGGAACATCTCTTCAACAAACAGATTCAGGCGGATGTGCTGGATTGCGACGTCTTCAAATATCCTCTTCCGCGTTGGAACCGCAAGGAGCCTGCCGGCAACTACGATCGCCTGCTCGGACTGGAGGTATTCTACAATTTCCTTTCCATGCTACCGTCGGAGTTCGACTCCGCCTCCCTGGAGGATGCGGCATTCAAGCCCGACATTTATCTCGCACGGCAGGATTTCAATGTTTTGGAGGATTTCATGAAATTCTGGGAACGGGACACCTTCAAGGATGTGCGCGACGTGAAGGACGGCAACAAGGCCGTCGAATACATTATGCACGCGGATGAGGTCATCCAGCGGCGCGACGCACTCGTGATGACGATGAAGAAGCTCGCCTTGGCGGGCGAAGACCGTTCGGCAGCCATCGCAGGTGGCATCGCAATTCTCCTTGGGCAGCAGGCCAAGCTTCTGCCCGACGATTTCCCCGCCACCATCAACGCGAAAGTCCGCGCCGTCCGTGCCAAGACCAACGCTATCGCCAAACAGGAGGCGACTCCTGAACAGATCATTGCAAACCGCCAGAAGATTCTGGACATCGGCATCCCGGGGGATTCCATCGTCAAGATAAACTGGGCTGAGATAAAGAAATAGCCAAAAGCTGAACGTACTAGAAAATCCAGATTATCCTGCATATAAGTATAAAAGAAAACGGTATGCGCAGTCTAATGAAAATGAAGCAGGACAATGGTTCCATCATGATGGAATACATCATTGTCACATTTTTTACGGCGGTTCCGATCTACCTGGTCTGGCATGGCGCGGAGGCGCTCGGCTATCCGGGCATCTACGACATGGCCACAGGCCAGCTGAAGGGCACTGGCCTTGAGATACAGGCGTTCTTCCAGCAGGTCATGGCGGGAATCGCCATGCCACTGCCTTAGTTTTTGTTTTGTGTTTGTGTTTCGTAACCCGATGTCCTGAAATGGGCATCACAATTCCTAAAAATCAATCCAAAAAGGAGAGTCCCAATGAAGAAGCAAGTCTGGTTAGAAAGAGCAAAACGCAATGCGTTCGGCCGTATCCTGTGCCGTGTTCTTGGCGATGACAAAGGCGCCGTCGCCATGGAATACGTGGTCATCGCGTTGCTGGTCGCGGCTGCGGTCGTCGGCCTGGTCATGGTCTTCGGCAGGAACATCGCCCAGATGTTCGGCGCCACGACGAAATCCCTCGGCGGCGAAGCCGGTATCAAAGCGGCTGCCACAGATCGTACGAATCAGATTGGAGCTACTATCAAAGACGTTGACGAGCAACTTGAAAACGCCAAGACGATTCGCGGTGAAAAGGGCGGCGAAGAAGGCGGCTCAGGCGAAGAAGGCAAATAATGATTTTGTGACCGCATGACCGACTCCATGGCCATTCTGCTGGCGATGTCGCCTGTGCTTGCCGTGTTGTGCTACACAGACTGCAAGCTCAGGCGGCTGCCTGACAAGATCACGCTTCCGCTTGCCTGTGTCGCCCTTGTGTGGCGGCTGGGCTACGGCGGCGTCGATCTTGCATTGAGTGGCCTTGGAGGAGGAGTTGTCTGTTTTCTATTCCTGTTGATTCCCGTGTTGCTTAAGGGAGTCGGCGGCGGCGACTTGAAGATGTTCTTCGCCGTCGGCTGCGCGATTGGAATCAAACGTGTGGCTGGCTTTCTGCTCTGCACGTCCGTCGCGGGGTTGCTGCTGGCCATTGTCATGATTTGCATCGGACTGGCGGACACGCGTCGGCTCAAGCATTACGCCAACTGCATCTTCAACCCGAAATACGACCGCAAGGCGGGGCGCGAATCGCTTCCGCCCGCCAGCGATGAACGCTTCCGTGTCCCCTACGGTGTGGCCATTTCGCTTGGCACGGCCTTTACATTGATTATAGAAACGCTTCTGGTCAGAGGTGTCGCTCAATGAAGAAAAACGACCGAGGCTCCGTCCTGTTAGAGTTTATCATCGTCATGCCGGTGCTCCTGCTGCTGATATTCGGCACGGTGCAGTTTGCATTGATTCTCATGGCGAAGCAGTTGACGCAGTATGCCGCGTTCAATGCGGCACGTGCTGCAATCGTCTATAATCCAAAGGATTACCGTGTTCCGAACTCCTCGGGTGGCGGTGGATTCTTTGAGAGCAGCGGTCCCGTCCATGAGGCGGCCGTCACGTCGCTGGCCTTCTTCGGCTTCAGAGGCGGCAAGGACGACGATAAAGTTGAAGTCCCCGGATGGGGCAAGATCCCCGGTTCCGCCAACATACGAAAACAAGTCTCCATCGGTTCGGACAGCATGGACTTGATGGAAACGCAGCAGATACCGGCCGTCAAGGTGACGGTCAATTTCAAATTTCCGTTGATCATCCCCTACGCGGCGGAAGTCATCGGATATTTCCATGCAGGCGGCAATCCAAACGAAGCATGGGATTTGATAGGCTTCTCGCCTGACGAGACATTCAAGGAAAAGATGAAATCCATCAAGTCCGACAAAACGCCGTGCTTCAAGCTCTCCGAGACCTGCATCCTGCCGCGGCCATGGAACACCACGACTTTCCCGCAGATGCCATATCAGGATAGGAACTAAAAAGCTGAAAGCCAAAAGCTTAAAGCTTAAAGCAAAAAACAAAAGCTGAAAGCCAAAAGCTGAAAGCAAATGCAATAAGAGCCCTGTAGGGGCGCAAGGAACACAGCCGTGGGTGAAGCAAGCGGATAGCGCGAACGAAACCCACGGGAAACAGCGTGAACGAAACCCACGGAAAGGCAGGAATCCATCAATATTCATGACAATGAAAACCACAATATTAGCCATAGCCCGCGAAAGATTTGGCCTTATTCGCCGCGACGATTCAGGAGCCGCGCTGCTGATCACGCTTGGCGTTTTCATGTTTCTCGTCATGGTGACGGGCGGCGTCTATGCCGTCGGCGAAAACGTCCGCCAGAAGATTGAATTGCAGAATGCAGTCGATGCGGCGGCGTATTCCGCCTCCAACGTCCAGGCGGACATTCTTTCCCGTATGGCGACCGTCAACCGCGCCATGAGCTGGACGTATGTCCAGATGTGCAATCGCCAGATGGACTACATCGTCGCCAAATGGCTGGACTACACGGTGAAGCAGTTCAAAAACGACAGGAAGACCTGTCAGGATTACTACGACCACATAATCATCTTTCCGACCGGTGATACATGCTGCAACGGCTGTTGCCTGAGCACTCACAAGAATAAAAACGGTTACGGCTGGTGGTGCGGCGCGCCCGGTCCCATGCCGGATGTTCCGACATCCGTGACAGCGGATGCCGTCCGCTTGAACAAGTCCTTGAAGAGCACGGACATAAGCACGATTGAAAGTCTGCTCAAGACGGCCAATATAGATTCATTGGCGAAGGGTATCGACAATGACCGAAGCGCCATCAAGGCCATGAACGAGCTGTTGGCGTCGCTGAATGAATCGATGTCGGGAGCCATCGAGCAGACCGCCATCGAGACTTTGCGGCAGAATCTGCGGCTACGCAGCGTCACGTCATCCGGCGGCGACGTTCTGGAAGACTACCATCTCCATGTGCGCGTCCCGAAGAGCACCAATCCGTATGAGAAGAAAAAAGGCAGTTTCTTCTATCCTTTATATAATACGGAGGAACATGAACACCTCTTCCTCGCGATGGCCGACGGCTCGCCTGACACGCAGGGCAAACACCAGAAGAAGCTGATGTCCTATTTCGGGCTCGACGATGTTTCCAATGGTTTCGACCATTGGTACATCCGCGGTCATCTGGAGGAATTCTCGAAGGATGCAGTAGAGGTGACCCGCAATTCGACGATTCCGTCGCCAGGCTACGGCATCACCCGCGGCTACAAGAATGCGAATTTCCGCGAAGGCGGCGACAAGTTGCGTGTCCCTTACTGGTCGCAGATGGCGCTGCTGTGCAATCCTGCATCCTGCCAGAACTACAGGGGGACAAAGGACAACTATCTGGATCTTTGCAAGAAGGCGTATGACACACCGGAGGAATCCGTCGCACTATGCGCGGAATACATCTGGGCTTCGCAAAAATGGATATGTTTCAGTGTTCCCATCGCACAGAAATGCTACCATGTTCAGACGCCTATCGTCTGCATGTTCTCGACGAAATGCCATGAACATAAGGGTTTCTTTGAAATGTTTCCCTTCAGTTTGGACAGCTCCAAGCGTTCTGATTACAAGCAATGCGTGCTTGGCTTGAATTTCATGATAAATTCCAGCGATATGAAGAAATATATCCTCTTTACGGGAAACGCCCGCATCTACGGCGACGACAATGCCATCTACGATCCGAAATACTATGTGACGGAAACCTGCAAGCCGTGGATCCTCAGCCCTGAATTCTTCAAAGGCGACGGAACCATCATGGTCTTCGCCGCCAAGAAGATGCGCAATCCGCTTGCGCTCATCTTCAATGGAGGACGCGGCGGCTCGACGGAAGAGGATGAAAAAAACAAAAATGACAAAAAGGACGAGGAGGACGAAGGTGGCGTAAAAGGCATCTTCTCCGCCTATAATCCATTGAAAGACCAGTATATATGGACGGTTGCGGCAGCTCGTGCCGGCTACCACCGCGCTGGCGCTGGCGATCGTGATTACGAAGTCACCTACAACCAAGTGACCCATGTCTGGCATCCGGATGACAACAGCTCCGTCTTCGGCGTTACTTCCAAGACCGTCGGCCAAGGCTGCATCTGCGACAAGACGGAACCGCTGAAGAACATCTGGAATCTTTGCACGCCCGACTGGGAAGGCACCCTCCTGCCTGTCCGCTATGCGGCCGGCTACGAATCGCCGTTCAACGGCACGCCGCCCGAGGATGATTTCGAATGGACGTCCTGCGCAAATGACAGTTACAAGTTCTTCGGCTTGGCGGGCGACGCCAAATGGGGCTCCCTGGCCCATGAAGGAACACTGCAGACGGATGGACGGGCCATCAATGGCAACAGCATCATGAATCTGTCGCTTCCGAATGGTAAGAAGCTCAACGTATCAGGCCTCCAAAGCGCGAAAATCAATTGATGGGCAAATGGTTACACATATTTGGCAAGTCACTCGCCGTTGCATGGCTTTTCAGCTTCTGCGCGACGGCGCAGACTGCCGCCGATGTGCCTAGCGTTGCCGAGCTTCGGCCTGCCTTGCAGGCCATGGGGACGGTCACGCAGTTTCATCGCATGGCGATGGGCGAGCCTGATGTGGCGGCGGAAATGTATTGCGAAGACCGTTGCTTCCGCCGTTGGAAACAGCGCATGGCGGCGTTGAAAAAGGCGCAGTGGGTCGATTTCTTCGTCGGCGCCATGGAAATCACGGGCAGCTATGACAAGGAGAACGCCGTCAGCGCGATTTACAATCCTTTCTGGGACACCATCTTATTGTTGGAATTGAAGTTGCCTGAAATGGGCGGGAAGGCCTCCATTACGAAATTCGCCATGCTGGCGGGCGAGACGTTCCGTGGCGAGAAGCCCGGCAAGTATCCGTTTATGACCGTCGTTTCCAAACGTCCGTTGTTCGTGGAACTTGCGACCGTCTTCACAAAGACGGCGGAGCATTTCGACAAGACGTTCCCGCTGAAGACGCCGCCGAGCCTCGGCGAGTTCGCATTCTCTAATTTGGATGACGAACTCAAGCTCATCAGCCTGCGTTCCGCCATGCGACTCAAACAAACGAAGGATCTGCTGGCGAACAATGACGATGCGAAGATGATGAAAGCACTGCAGATCATCCTCCAGCATGGACGGCGCGATGATTTCCGCAAGCTATTTTGGAACGGAAAATATGACACGCATATCCGCACGGTCATGTCGCTTCCCGAGGATGTGCGCGAACAGTTCATCCTTTATTCCTATTATAAGAAGCCGAACGCCACGGTGTTCACGTATATTCCGCTGTTCATGCCGCGGTTGGTCGCCACCGTCACGATTCCAAAGGAAGACTCGGATGAGCCCATCAAGGAGAATTCCCCCGCGCCGACGTTTGAAATCTACGACTTGAACGACAGCGAATCCGTGCTGAAGCTCTACGAAAAGGCAAGGGGAGGGAACGGGAAATGAAACGAGCCGCATCCATGATCGTTTTTCTGCTTCTGCTCCTCTGCATTCCCGTCATGGGCTGGGAGCCCGCCGTCCACGCGAAAGGCGTGCAGGATGTCTGCAAGGCGTTGGGATTCACAGAAGACCAGGCGGCCATCGTCGGAGATGGCGTGTGGGTTGACGGCAACGACATCCGCATTGAACGCAAGGCGGGGCAGAAGTCCATCCAATTGTACAGGAATCAAGACCGCGCGTTCAATACAGGCGTCGTGGGCGATGGCATACCCGTCAAGACTTATGGAAAAATCGCCATTTCGCCCAATGACACACGCTACTTGAACTCCCAGAAGTACCTCAACAAGGCGATTGGCCTTGCGAAGGAAGGCAAGAGCGACGAGGCGCTTTATGCGCTGGGCGTCGGCGTTCGTTCGTTGCAGAACATCTTCGCCAATCGCGAAGCGGTGAAGGATTCGGCGTGGCTTGCGCAGGGTAAGATGGAAAATGGCGCTGCTACGTGGGTGCCCGGTGCGGTCTTCAGTGCTGCCTGGCATAACGTAAATCCCGAAGATGACGTATTTTCCAATGAAAAAATGGATGCGTTGAAAGCATCATTGGAAGCCACAGCGGACTATATCGGCGAATTTTTGACGGCCTGCCCGCAGGCCGTTGCAAACGCGAAGAAGCTTTCCGCGACCGCCGTGGATGGCATCGTGGAGGAGACGTCGGCTCTCCTTCAGCTCAAGGAGGAGCTTGCCAAGAATGTTCAGCAGATTGGACGCGACGTTATCGACAAGCTGAACAACGCCGTGACGGCGTTTCCCGTGCCGAAGACGGCAGAAGAGGAGCAGACGTTGCCGCCAAGCTCTCTGACGGTTGTTCCCGCCCGTTGGCTGGCGCTTCAGGCCAGACTCACCTTCAAACAGCAATTGGATGATGTAAAGAGCGATATCGACGATTTTTCTGGCTCCGCAGACACGGAATGGAAGGAGTTTGCGAAGGAGATTGGCGGGAAACTCGATGAGTTGCGGAAAGCGGCGAACGACGTGACGAAGGCGTTGGTGGATGCGGCGGCGGCTTTGAAGAAGGCATCTCCAGAAGAAGCTTACGCAATGGCCCGCAAGCAGCTCGATGAAATGTCCAAAACGGTCTTCATGCAATTGAAGCCGTATTGGAAATCAGCCGAGTTCTTTGACGAGCAGGTTGCATACTGGACTGATGTCCTCAACGGTCAGATGAGCGAGTTCGCCATACAGCAGAATCTCGCGCTGTGGAAAACCTACCATGCCATGAAGTCGCAGCTTCTGAAGGCGGAAGCCGCTTTCACAGATTTCATAACCGCTTCCAATGCAGCCGTGAAGGAATACACGGGCCGTTGCGAAAATGCATTGGCGGATTTCGAGCAGGAGATGGCGTCCATCGCGGAGTCGTACGGACAGGATGCCGCCGCCTTGAAGAAAAGCGCCGCCGAGTGTGTTTCCGCCGCCCGCGCGGTTTTCGACGAGAAGGCAAAACAAGCGACCGAGTCGTTGAAAGGCATTGCGCCGCTGAAGCAGGGCGACGAGATTCCGAAGGCCGTTGATGATGTCATCCGACGGCTGATGAAAGACGCCTCGGAACTGAAGGATAATGTCCTAAAGAACATTGCACCAAGTGCTTCCAATATCCATCGGCCTACTTTTGATCTGCTCCTTTGCCATCGTTTTCTGGAGGCCAACACCGTCAGAGAAGATTTCCTGCGGCCGATTGACATCGGCTCCACGCGGCCCGATTCATGGAAGCCCGCTGTCTGGACAAGCGATGATGAACTTGAAATCACGCTTACCAGGCGTTTTCGTATAACCTATAGGGATATCAAACGATTCAAGAAACTTTGGGATGCTGGAAAGAAAGCCAACGACACAGCAAAAGATATTCTCAAGGTCAAGGAATACGGCGACAGGATATCCGAAGACGGTTTCACGACCGATGTCGCGCAGGACATGATGGGGGATCTCGGTGGCAAAGTCATCGGCAATGCCACCGCGCCGCTTTTCGAGATGGGCGGCAAGGCCATCGGCAAGGCGATTGGCGGGCGTTTCGGGCCTCTTGGCTCGAAAATCGGAGGAGTTCTCGGCGAGATAACTGGAGGACTCATCAACGATCTCGTCGGCGACTGGGTTGGCGAACACCTTGGGGAAGGTATTGACTATGTCTTCGGCATCGGGACGGCGGAAGCCCTCTCATCCGTTCTCGTCGATGGCTTCACTTTCGTAAATAACACGCTGGACGCGGTTGACGATTTCATCATCGACACCGTCAGCGATGGCGTCGATTATATTACCGATCAATGGAATCAATTCTGGAATAGTACAGACGAATTTGATCCATCGTCGCTTACACCTGAATTTGCAGACTCGGTACTTGACGAAATAAATAATATGATGGATATGATACATAATACTTTCAATATGAATGACCCAATTCAGCAGATTATCGCCATGGATTGGCTGGAGTCTCAATTGAGTGGCATCACGAGTATGCTCAGCGGCTTCACGGATATGCTTTCCTCCATTGCCATGCAGATACGCGGTTTCATGATGAACATCATGAATTTTGCCGTCAATATCCAGCATGTCGATGTCTCTTCGGAGATGAACCAGTCGCTGCAGGTTTTGATCAATGATTTGAACACGATGAGCGAAAAGGACAGTGAACAGGACAAGTCCGTCGTGCGCAAGGCCGTCATAGAGAACAAGGGGCGTGATTTGAGACGGCAGTCGAATCGCGGCGGCGAGCTGAAGGGCACGCCGGCCGTCCAGCAGGTCGAGATGAAGGATGTAAAATGGGGGGTGAGAATAGTCCCGAAACAATATGTTCCCCCGCAAGGAAATGATTGAATGAAGCGGCTTTAGAATCCTAGAATCCTAGAATCCTAGAAGTTTCGAGCAAGAACATGAACGATAGTTGTACGGAAACAAACTGATGAGTCAAAAAAACAAAAACTTCAATAATGGAAGGGGCACGCTCTCGCGTGACTGTTGGACAACGCTCCTGCGTGGCTTGAATGTGTTTGCCGTCATCACTGCGTTGCTTTGCTTGAATACGACGGGGCAGACTGCCGCCGATGTTCCTGATGCCAAGGCGCTTAAGCCTGCGTTACAGGCCATCGGGACGGTCACGGAGTTCCATCGGATGGCCGTCGGTGAGCCTGACATGGCGGCGGAGAAGTTTTTCGAAAACCGTTGCTTCCGCCGCTGGAAGCAGCGCATGGCGGTGTTGAATAAAGCGCAACTGGTCGATTTCTTCGTTGGCTCCATGGAAATCACGGGCAGCTATGACAAAACGTCCGCCGTCAGTGCGCTTTACAACCCGTTCTGGGATGCCATTTTATTATTGGAGGTGAATATTCCCGAAGCGGGTGGATATGGAATCATCACGAAATTCGCCATGTTGGCGGGCGAGACATTCCGCAACGAAAAGCCAGGCAAGTATCCGTTCAAGACCGTGGTTTCCAAAGGCCCGTTCTTCATCGAACTGGCGACGGTCTTCAGCAAGACGGCGGAGCAGTTTGACAAGACATTCCCGATGAAGGCGTCGCCAAGCCTCGGTGAATACGCGGTTTCCAATTTTGAGGACGAACGGAAGCTTTTCGAGCTCCGTTCAGTCATGCGGGTCAAATTCATGAAAGATATGCTGGAGAAGCAGGAGGATGCGAAGATCATGAAGTCGCTGCAGCTCATGATGCAGATTGGTCAACGCGATTCCTTCAACAAAATCTTCTGGGACGGCAAGGCGGACAAGCATATCCGCACGATTACGGATTTGCCTGAAGAAATACGCGAGCAGTTCGTCATCTATTCTTATTTTCAAAAGCCTAATGCCACGGTGTTTACGTACATACCGCTGTTCATGCCGCGTCTGGTCGCCACTGTCACGATTCCAAAGGATCAAGAGAAGGCGCCAATATTGGAAATATACGATTTGAACGATAGCAAAGCCATTCTTGATATTTATAAAAAGACATCGGGAGGTAAAGCAAAATGAAACGACTCGTCTCCCTATTGATTGTTTTATGCCTGTTGGTTTGTCCGTTGGCGAAGGCCTGGGAGTCCGCCGTCCATGCGAAGAGCGTGCAGGATATCTGCAAGGCGTTGGGATTCAGTGAAGAACAGGCGATTTGCGTCGGCGACGGCGCATGGTTTGACGGCAGCGATGTCCGTGTCGTCCGCAAGGAAGGCCAGAAGGATTTACAATGCTACAGGAATCAGGATCGTGTGTTCAACACAGGCGTCTGGGGGGAAGGTACGCCCGTCAAGACTTACGGGAAGTTTACTGTCTCGCCCAACGACACGCGTTATTTGAACGCCCGAAAATACTTGAACAGAGCGATTAGCCTGGCGAAGGAGGGCAGCAAGGACGAGGCGTTCTTTGCGTTGGGCATAGGCGTCCGTGCATTGCAGAACATCTTCGCCAATCGCGACGCGGCGAATGATGCCACATGGACGAGACAGGCTAAAATGGTCAATGGCGCCTCGACGTGGGTGCCGGGCATGACGTTTGACGCCGCATGGCATAATGTAAATCCCGAAGATAACGCCTTTTCCAAAGCGCATTCGGAGGCGTTGAAGGCGGCGTTGCGAGCCACGGCGGATTATGTCGGCGAATTTTTGGCGGCCTGCCCGAAGGCCGTTGGCAACGTGAAACGGCTTCCACCGTCCGCCATCGATGGCATCGTGAATGAAACGGTGTCGCTACTTCCTGCCAGGGCGGAACTTACACAGAAAGTTCAGAAGTCTGGACGGGAGATCATGAACCAGATTGACAAGGCATTGGCGACATTCCCCGCGCCGAAGACGGCGGCGGATATTGAAAAACTGCCGCCGCGCGCCTTGACGCTTGGCCCAGCCAATCGGCTGGCGACGCTTGCCAAGCTGGCTTTCAAACAACAGTTGAAGCTTGTCAAGAGCGATGTGGATGATTTCGCCGGCTCGGCAGGCGATGAATGGAAAGCATTGGCGAAAACGACTGAAGATTCGCTGGTTGAATTGCGGAAATCGGCGGACGGCGTGTCGAAGGCGTTGGCGGAGGCTTCCGCCGCATGGAAGAAGGCATCGCCGGAAGACGGATATGCGGTGGCGAGGAGGCAGCTTGTTGAACTCTCCAAGGCGGTTTTCACGTTGATAAAACCATACTTGAAGGATGAACAGTTTTTTGACGAACAGATTGTGTATTGGTTGGATGTCCTCCAGGAACAGATGAAAGAATACACATTGCGCCATGAAATCGAGCTTGCCGGAATCTATCATACGTTGAAGGCGCAGTTGCCGAAGACGGAGACGGCTTTCTCGGATTTCATGACCTCTTCGAATGCCGCCGTGAAGGAATACACGGACCGTTGCGAAAATGCGTTGGCGGATTTCAATGAGGAGATGGTGGCCATTGCGACGACGTACGGAAAGGATGCAGACGGCTTGAAGCAGAGCGCCGCCGAGCGGGTTTCCGCCGTCAGCACGGTCTTCGATGAAAAGGCGAAGCAAGCGGTGGAGTCGCTCAAGGCGATTGCGCCGCTGAAGCAGGGCGACGAGATTCCGAAGGCGGTCGAGGATGTCATTCGTAATTTGATGAAAGACGCGTCGGAATTGAGGGAAAACGCCTTCCTGAACATCGCGCCAAAACTTTCATTCAACCGCTGTGAAGAAGACATTGATCTACAGAAAATACGTGGTCTGCTGGCCGCACATGCGTTCAGGCAGGATTTCCTGCAGCCGATTGAGATTGGCTCCACGTTGCCTGATTCATGGGAACCCGCCGTATGGAAAAGCGACGACGAGCTTGAAATCACGCTTGTCAGGCGTATCTTCCATCTCCCAAGAATAAATTTTGACCAAGTAAGCGAAGAGAATATTAAAAAAGTTTATAAAGTTTGGGATACTGGATCAAAGGCAAATGATTTGGCGATGGACACTGTTGTAACCAAAGATTATGCTGAAAGGATATCCGACCATGGATTTACGGAAAATGTCGCCAAAGACCTCATGGGGGATGTAATTGGCGGCAAGGGGGCTACTCTGGTAACAGGATTAATCCTTGACAAGACCCTTGGACTTACTGGAAAAGTTATTGGCACGGCTATATTTAAAAACACGGGGGCTGGGTTGGTAGGGGAGTTTTTAGGCCATTCTGCTGCGGATGCAATCAACCACTACTTGGGGCCTGAGATAGCAAAGGCTTTTTCGACGATAACTGACTTTGTTTTGGGGGAGGGAGCGTCGGATGTCTGTGCTCGTAATATGCTTGAAACCTTGACCTATGCAGAGAAAGGTGTCAATTGGGTTGACGATAAGGTAACTTCAGGTCTCAATTGGGCTAACGATAAGATAAATTCAGGCGTGGAGAGTGTCAAGGAAGGAGTTAATGCGCTCAAGGATGGAGCTGGTGCGCTCTATGATATGGTGGCAGGACTCTTTGGCGATGATACTGAAGGCGATATGATGAATAAGGTCGATCAGGTTCAAGAAGGTGTCCAAATGATTTTAGATCATTATGATATGGACGATAAATTTCAACGTACCCTAGCCCTATTCGAGATTGACCAGCTTATGGATGGGCTCATGGGACCGTTCAGCGGCTTGATGGAAATGTTCACTTCCTTCGGCCTCCAGATACGCGGATTCATGATGAACATCATGAATTTCGCCGTCGATATCGAGCATATCGACATATCCTCCGAGATGAACCAGTCGCTGCAGGTGCTGACCAATGACTTGAACACGATGATGGGAAAGGACAATGAACAGGACAAGGATGTCAAACGCAAGGCGACCATTGAGAACAAGGGCCGCGATTTGATGCGGCAGTCGAATCCAGGCCGTGACCTTAAGGGAGCGCCGGGCGTGAAGCAAATCCAAATGAATTAACAATTAACAATTAACAATTAACAATTAACAATTAACAATTAACAATTAACAATTAACAATTAACAATTAACAATTAACAATTAACAATTAACAATTAACAATTAACA
>JAGCSE010000167.1 GCA_017964325.1 Victivallales bacterium
GAATGGACAAGTAGCGTGATGGGGGAGTCGTTGTTTAGGAAACGGCGATGTTCGGCAATTTGACGGACGACGCCGTCGGGTTTCTGGTAGGCTTGCGTCCAGTGGGTGTCCCATGTGCGGCGGTAGCGGTTCATGCCGCTGCCCCATGTGGTCATCACGACGGGATGGTATGGGTCGAGTTGGCGGACGAGCTCCGCGAATTCCGTCAACAGCTTCGGGGCGACATACTGGCCGGGAACTTCCGGTTCGTCGAATAGATACCAGCAGAAGAGGGCGGGATGGTCGCAAAGGGCGCCGACGCGGCGTGCGACGTGTTCGAAATTGCCCTGCACGATGCCGTTGCCGCTGCCGTTGCCGCGGTCGAATCCAATGAATGCACGGAGGTGGTCGGCAGCCCAGCAGTCATCCAGATATTTACGGCATTCGACATCATCCTGGTCACCTTCCCAACGGTAAGTGTGGATGACGTCGAATCCGGCCTGACGGACTTCGAGCATGTCCGGCTTGACGACTTCATAGATTCCGAAGGGGAAGATGCGTTTGCCGTTCTGCGAATAGCAGCCATCCTTGTCGATGACGACGGCGTTTTCGGGAACGGGGGCGCAGATGAGCCAAATGTCCTTTGTGGCTTTGTTGCCGGATTGGTCCGCCGCGGTTACAGTGATGGAGCTGAAGCCGCGTTTCCAGCCTCCTTCTGGCAGCAGGGAGGCGAAGAATTTGCCGTCCTTCGGCGGAAGATTTGTCACGGCGATGGCGGCGTTGCCTTTTGCCGCGGCGGTCACAACAGGCTGGATGCCACTGTTATCCGTCATTTCAACGACAATCGGCGTATTGGCTTCCAGAATACGCCGGGCTTGGTTGTGGATGACAGGGGGTAGGCAGTCACGATCGATTGCGGCGGTCAGTTTGACCGTCCACGGTTGGATGTCCGGGCAACCTGGAGCGTTGACGCGCCAATGCCATATCCCGGGCTGAAGGGCGTCTGTCACTTGGAATTCTGTTTCAGCCTCCAACGTGTAGGAACGGACGGTTCCTTCTGCAAAATCTTCGGACTGTGAGAGTTCGAGCGTGTAATTGGTGGCTCCGATCAGATTGAACCATGAGAATTTAGGGGCGTTTGTGTCGAGAACGGCGCCGAGTTCGGGAGCGAGTTTATCGACGGAGCGTTCAACAAGCGTCATGGCGAAATCATCGAACCAAGCGGTTCCCTTGCCGCGGAGGGCGAGGAAGACGGCGGCGTAGCCTGCGTCGTCCGGTGCGCGGAGATTCTGGCAGAAGCATTTCGTCCAATCCTTCGTGCCGTATTTGTCGCAATCATAAACACCTGCGGCAATCCATTTGTGGTTTTTATCCGCCCATTCGACGATTAGTCCTGCGCCGACGGACGGCATTCGGCCGTCAGCCGCCATGACATCCAGCGTTTTGACAAAGCATTCCGCCGTGTAGTTGGCACCGCCGATGACGGGCACGTGACGGGTGATATAGACATTGTCCGTCTTTGGGTCGTTGACGGTGATTTTTGCGGAGGCCTTGCCGGAATGGGAGACCGTTTCGTCAATTGTCGTGTTGTTCTGTTTGTCCCATTTGCTGAAGCCATCTTCAAATCCGTTGTTGCTGATTTCCACCTTCTTGTAGCGGACGATGGGCTGCGCGAGCTGACGGCGGCGGAACTTGACGAGGTCTTCGTCGAAACCATCTTCGATGGTCCATTCGAGCTGCGCGTGGATGGTCGTTGGGGTATTCACTTGATATACGGCGATATAGCGGATGTTGCCGTTCATCCGCTTGCGGAAATCTTGAATCATGTAGTTGCCGCTGCCGATGTTGGTGAGCGTGTGGATGATTTCGGGCTGTTCGAATGTGATGGATTTACCGCCACGGTTCGCAAATTCGTTGCCTTCTTGGATTGGGAAGAAATTCCTGCCAAGACGCGGATAGAGGACTTCGCCTTCGTTGACGAAATTCTTGACGGGAATATGGAATCCGAATTCGAACGGGCCATCCGGCTGGGCGTCGATCAAGAGGTCGATGGAGACTTTTTTCGGCTGGCAGACGAGTGTGAGCGTTGCGTCGGCCTGATCTGTCTTCTTCTTCCAGGTGAATGTCTCACCGTCATGCGTGAGGACTGCGTCGTTGAGATTGAAGCGAGCCCCGCTGTAGTTGGTCTTGTAACCGCCTAAGGCGATGGTGGAGATGACAGTTTTCCCTTTGTAGTCCAAGGAGATGACGTTGTTCTGGTAGTTGACTTGCCAGTCATGTACTTTCTGGGCAAGGCCGACGAGCGGAAGACAGCAGAGGAGGGGGAGGATGACTTTTCGCATGATGTTCCTTTTTTGGAGTGAATCGAACAGATGGAAAAATGACGGATTGTCATTTTTTTAATGTAGTTCAGGATGTGAATATTTGAAAATGGAAGAAAGCGAATCATCTTTTGAAAATGACTTTTTTTTTATTTTTTAATAACAAGGAAAAAGATTCTATGATGAAAAGGCTAATGGTATGCGCGATGGCATTGGCGGTGACGGCGATGGGGCAGCAGTTCGGCGAGATGGAGGCTCCTAAAAAGCATGAGACGCCACCGAAACTGGAGCTGAAAGGTGACAGGTTGGAATTGACGATCCCTAAGGCGTTCCGTGATGTGACGGTACGTGTCGTGACACATTCGCTGACGGATGCCCCACGCGAAAGAAATTCCATTGTCTGGGAGGGGAAGAACCAGAAAACGGTGACGGTGCCGCGCTTCGACGGGCCGCGCGACAGGATGTTCAAATCGTGGCAAATTGTTGATTTGGAGAATCGTCCGCTGACGAAGCCGTTCCATGTGGTGCGTGTGGAGGCGGTTCACAAGGGCTATGAAAAGCCGCTGTTCCGCCCGAAGGAAATCAAGGGCGTGAGCTGTGTGGTCGATATGCAGGATGCGACGGACCTTGGTGCGAAGCACATTCATACGAACTTGACAATCGGGCAATTATGGACGGATGATCCGAAGAACGCCATCATGCACAAGTTCGACGGGCGGACATATATGATCAACAAAGGCACCGTGGAAGGCTTCGACCGCCAGTTACAGGAGTTCTACCGTCGCGGCATTTCCGTGTTCGTCGTGTTCACGAATACCTACACGGAAAATCCGATTCTCAAGCATCCGGGCACGCAGAAGGCGGCGCACATGACGCTGGCCGGCTTCAACACAGCGACGCCCGATGGCATCGAATATTTCGCGGCGGTCTGCGATTTTATGGCGAGCCGCTACACGCGGGACGATGCAAAATACGGGCAGATGTCCTCACTGATCGTCGGCAACGAAGTGCAGATGCATGGCATCTGGTATAACATCGGCGAAATGCCCGTTGATAAATTTGCCGTTGAATATGCGAAAGCCGTCCGTGTGGCGCAATTGGCGGCGTGGAACAACAATCCAGATTTGAGGATTTATGTCTCGATGGAGCATCATTGGACATTGGGCGATCCGAAATCGGGGCGTATGGTTCCTGGACGGTTGTTTTTGGAGCATTTCAACCATGTCGTGAAGGAGGGCGGAGACATCCCGTGGAATCTGGCCCACCATCCGTATCCCGAAAACCTTTTCAATCCACGCTTTTGGAACGACCGCACGGCGAAGCCGAATTTCGACACGCCGCGAATTACGTTCCGCAACATTGACCAACTCGTCAAGTTTTTCAAGCAAAAGGAATGGCTCTATCATGGAAAAATGCGCGACATTGCGCTGACGGAGCAGGGCGTCAACTATGAAGCCAACAAGCCCGATGGCGAAGAAGCCCAGGCCGCCGCATACGCATACGCCTATAAAAAGGTAAAGGCGTTGCCTGAGATTTCGGCGTTTATTTTGCATCGCCATGTGGATCATGCGCAGGAGGGTGGTCTCCGTCTGGGGCTGCGTTTCAACAAGGAGGGCACGATTGCCAACGCGGGCAAGAAGCGCAAGGTGTGGAATGTCTTTAAGGCGGCGGGGACGCCGGACGAAGACAAGGAGTTCGCATTTGCATTGAAATTCATCGGCCTCAAGAGCTGGAAGGATAAGCCTGCCGAACCAGCGGAGCCGAAGTCGATTTTCGCTTTCGACAAAAAGGATTTGGTGTATGATTTCCGCGACAAGATGAGCGAGGCTATTGCGAACCGCAACAGCCTGGACACGCGGCAGAACGAAGTTATCCGCGCGGCTGGATGGCTCGTGAAGACGATTTTCCAGCATCCGCCGCGGGAAAAGGATGGATGGAGCGAACTGACGTACAAGGTGAAACTGCCTGAAGTCAAGAAGAAAAAATTGATTTTGGCGTGGGAGTCGATGGTTGACAATGCGGTGTCGAGTGGCGTGGCGTTCCGCGTGATGGTGGACGGAAAGGAGGTTTGGAACAAAGTCTGCAAACCGAAGCAGGCTCCCATGGCGGGCGAGATAGATCTGACGTCGTTTGCGGGGAAGGAAGTCGTCGTGACGTTTGGCACGAATGGCTATGGCGACATCGCCGGTGACTGGGCCAACTGGATCCAGCCCACGATCTACAAGCGCTGAACCGCTTGTAGATAGCTTAAAGCTTAAGAGTTTCTAGAGCCGCTAGAGCTTCTAGAGCCGCTAGATTTGATGATAGAATATAATTTTGAATTGAAAAGGAATTATCATGAGCATTGTGACGATTATCGGTTCGGGAATGATGGGGTCGGCATTGGCGTTTCCCGCGCGGGAGAACGGGCATGAAGTCCGTCTCGTTGGAACACCGTTGGACCGCGACATCATCGATCATGCGCGGAAGACGGACCAGCATCTGAAATTCGACCGTCCCTTCCCGAAGGGAATCAAATATTACCAAGTCGAAGAGATGGATGAAGCCATCAAAGGTTCGACGTTTATCATTGGCGGCGTCAGTTCTTTCGGCGTTGATTGGTTCGCGGAAAACGTGTTGCCGCGCGTGCCGAATGAGATACCAATCATCTCTGTTACGAAAGGCTTGATGAACACGCCCGACGGCAAGCTGCTCTGCTATCCCGAACTATGGCGTGCTGCTTTGGATAAACTCGGAAAGACCAATGAGTTGTGCGCAATAGGCGGCCCCTGCACAAGTTATGAACTCGTGGCGCATGACCAGAGTCTTGTGGCATACTGTGGCGCGAACATGGCGACGTTGGAGATGATGAAAGCCACGATGACAACAGATTATTACCATATCATGACGACAACGGATTTGATCGGCATCGAATCAGCCGTCGCGTTGAAGAACGGTTACGCGCTTGGCATCGCGTTGACGATAGGTGAAAACATCAAAAAGAGCGGCAACGAAGATGAAATCCATTACAATTCGCAGGCGGCCGTGTTCCTGCAGGCTTCGCGTGAGATGAGCGTGTTGATGAAGATGCAGGGTGGCACGCAAAACAGCTATTTTGTCGGTGTTGGTGACTTATATGTAACGGTTTATGGCGGTCGGACTAGAAAGGTCGGGATCTTGCTGGGCAAAGGTCTGAACATCGATGAGGCTTTGGATGCGTTGAAAGGCGTGACGCTGGAGTCGCTGGTTGTGGCGTCACGGGTTGCGAAGGCGTTGAAAGTGAAGGCCGCGAAAGGTGAGATTGATTTGGCGGATTTTCCGCTGCTGATGCACGTCGATGAAATCATCACGGACAAGAAGCCTGTCAATTTGCCGTGGGAGAAATTTACGAGATTGTACTAAAGGCATGCCTTTAGAGCTAATAAATTAAAGCTAAGCTTTATGCGGATGCAAAGGGATTCAAGAGGTAGATTAGAATAATAAGGAGTGTTTTAATGTACAAAGTCACGCATTTTTTCGGTTGCCGTGGAGCGAATGACGATTTGTTCCCGTATATGCTCTGCGAACTGGCGGAGAACGGCATTGAAAACGTCGTTTTGGCGCACATCTGGTGCCAACGGTATGTCGGAGAGCCTGAATACAAGAATCTTGTGGCGAAAGCGATTGCAGACGCGAAATTGACGGTGTGGGGCTCCCATGCGCCGTTCGGGAAGATTTGGGATTTGAATACGCCTGACATGGAACGTCGTCCGCAAATGATTGAGGAGCAAGCTCGCGCGATGGCGTTTTCGGCGGAACTCGGCTCGAAGACGATCACGTTCCATATCGGCGTGAACCATGAAGGCTACACGTTTGACCAGCTGCGCGATTTCGTCCGCGAATCGCTGGAGAAACTGCTGCCATACGCGGAGAAATACGGCATCGTCATGGGCATCGAGAACGGCGTCCGCCCGCTGGACCAGCCGGATGAACTCCTCCGCTATCTGGACGAATTCAGATCGCCGTGGCTTGGCTGCACGTTCGATACTGGCCATGCGAATGTCATAAGCAACTATGACGGCAAGAAAGACTTGAGCTTGTTCGTGGAAAAAGTGAAGGCGGCATGGGGCGGCCAGCCGGTCTTCGAAAACCATGCGTTGGAGAAGCTTGCGCCGCATATTGTTATCACGCATGTCCACGACAATCACGGCTACCGTGACGAACACAATCTAGCCGGTAACGGCGACGGCACGATCGACTGGGAGAAGACCATCAAGATGCTGAAATACAACTGCCCGCGGCTCATCAGTTTCGAAAACGAAACCAGCTGCATCCCGAACAGGGTTCCCGTGGCGCGTTTTTCAAAAGTGTTTCCTGCGCTGATTGATAAATATTAGAAAATCTAGTTTTTCTAAAAAATATAACAGCTCTAGTGATACTAATGTTTTGGGTATCGCTAGAGTTGTTTGTCTAAAATAGTTGAGAAAATTTGCTTGTGAATTATGAATTGCAATTGTTCATAAAGCGTTATGTTTGTAGTATGGCGAGTCATCGTCATTTCTTGTAAAATCATAGCAAGTCATAATAAATCATAAAAAGTCTTATAAAGTCATAAAAAATATCTAAAAAAATATTTTAATAGATATTGTTGACTTTTTGAGATGCCGTGCTATGTTGTGTTGTTGGCAGAGGAGGACAAAAGCGGCAGGACGGACGATACGACGACAGGAATAACAGCTATGGAACAAGATACTCAATTGCAATTCAGCTCGTTAGGGCATAATCTCTTAAGTGGGCGAGATGACCCGAACGGAGATCCTCTCATCAAAAAAATATTCAGCAACCGTGAAGTGCTCGCTTGGTTGCTTGTGCATTTAATCGATGAATACAAGGAATGCAGTGTGCAGGAGGTCATGGAGAAATACCTTCCTCGCGCACGGCTGGCCATCGGTCGGATACCCGTCCATTCGTGGGATGCTCCGCCGGAGAGCGTCCCGACGGGAAACGTGGAGGACAGGCAGTTGGCGGAGCGGACTGCTTTGTTCGATGTCGTGCTCATGTTGCCATCCCCGAATCGGCCGGGCAAGTCGATCGGCGTGGTAATTGACATCGAAGTGCAGAAAAACAATTCGCCAGGCTATCCAATTGAGTCCCGTATGGTATATTATCTATGCCGATCTATATCCAGGCAACGAGATGTCACATTCACGGGAAGCGACTACGGAAGCATCTGCAAATGCTACTCGCTGTGGTTCTGTCCGAAATTGGCGAAAGGCGAGTCTCCGTCCATCGACCGTTTCTTCCTTGCGGCGGAACGCGTGTTCGGCAAAGGCTGCGTCGCCGCCAAGAAGTCGGACTATGACTTGCTTGAAGGCTATACCATTCGGTTCAACAATGATCCGAACCAGCCTGTGAACGACGTGATCCGTTATCTTCAGTTATTGTTGACGGATATCGCTCCGCCGCTGGAACGGCTGGACGAACTTCATGATAAATATGGTTTAAGCAAAACAAGGGAGGCAGAAGACATGTGCAACTATTCAGAGTTTTTGATTGAACAGGGAATGGAAAAGGGAATGGAGAAGGGAATTAAGAAAGGACGGAAAGAAGGAATGGAGAAGGGAATGGAGAAGGGAATGGAGAAGGGGAAGCTGGATTTTCTTGAGCAATTGGAGGCGGACCATTTCAGCGACATCCAGATTATGAGACTCCTGAGGGTGAATGCCACCCAATTGAAATCGCTACGTAAGAAGCTGACGGAAAGAAAACAGTCAGCCATGATGTCAGATTGAATCTTTTCTTTTTCGGCATGATTGATTGTCTTCAAGTTTCGATTGTGATTGTAGGCATATCTGCTGACGGACATCGCTTCGCCGCTGGAAGATTTTCATGATAAATGTGGTTTATGTAACGTTTTATTCCCCAAGAAAGTAGCTTACGGAGACTACGAGGAGTCCATCCGCCTGGAAGACGAGACATTCGTAACTTCTAGCTAATTCATGTTTATTGCGCAGTCCAATCGTGGCTAATTTACGGCCCAATTCACGGCTCAATAATGCCCCATATTACATCCAATATTTGGCAGAAAAACAACCAATTTACACAGGGCATTCCGTCTGTTTGCAAACCATTACGTCCCACTTTTTGAGGCCAATTCCAAAACTGATTTTCGCAGGAAGTCAATTGAATATGTCCCCAATTCATGGCTAATTTGTATCCGATTTGCGGCAACGCATTTACTCTTTATGCCCATTGCATCGCCTGCAATATTACTATTGTATTCTTGTATTTGAAAAAGTTTTCATTCCATTTGTCATTGGAAATACCTGTTCTTTTCAGCGTATTTGGTTCTAGTCATAATTATTTGCGTTACCGTTGGTTGTGTTCGTGAATTTGCATTCGCTTTGTCCACGGCTAATTTCCCGCCGCCCTTATGGGGGCGTCCCTTGCGAGGGGAGAACGATGTTTGTTTCTCCCCCGCTTATGTATGCCGAAAATGCAATAAAAAAGTCATAATATTTTGATGACTTTTGATGATTTTGTATGATTTATCATGATTTAATATGATTCTTTATGATTCTTTGTGATTTCATAAAATGAAATATTTTTCTTGCATTATCAGTTAATTGTGCTATAATACATAAAACGACAATTGATTGGTAGCATAAAAAGAAAAATGAACAAAAGGAAATAATTGATTTCATATAAAGAAAAAATATTTCAGTATTATTGAAGCTGTATCATTCAATCTATAGATATAAAATAATAGAAAGAGGCAGAATAAGGAAGGTGATGTTGTTCCATAAACAGAAAAATATCAATTTACTGTACTGGCCACGCTTTATTTGACTAAAGACTGCATGATTCGGCGAAGGCTGCCGCCGTACAGCGGCGGGATTCCATCGCGTCAGACACTGCGTGGAACGCGCCACTTGAAACAGTCGCCATTATGCAAGAATCAAATTATATATGGCAGCACAGTAATAAAATGTTCTATTTCCTATATGGGTAGGTAACGGTGTCCTTATAGGGAGTAGATCATTATGTTGAATCGTGCAAGAGTCAGAATTTATTCAAGGAGGAAATCATGTACATCAAACAAGATGAAGACCGAAAGAATTACGCCGATCGGGAAAATAACGAAGAAGAGAATTTGGGGTTCAGATCACTCAAGGAAATTCTGGGAGACGACAAGATTGTGGAGGAAATTTGTGTAAAGGATATACCCAATAATGGCAAGAAAATAGACTTTCGGTTGTCGGAACGGGGAGTGCGCAAATTATATGATGAAGGGATTCGGTTGGCAAAACGTGCTGGTTGTCCAGATTCATTAGCGGATGCCTATGCAAGATGTTTGATTGATGAATATCTTCAAGGATATGTAAAAGGATATATTGAATCGAGATATGGAATAAAGTTGGAAGACTGAGACCGTGGATGCCGACGGTAATGCAGCCGCCGATTCTGAGACTGATAGACGGGAGGCGATTAGACGATTAGACAGTTGCGCTTTTCTACTGGGGGGGGGAGGACGTGAGGCGAGAGGCGAGAGACGTGAGACGAGCGGAGACGATAGACGGCAAGATGTTAGACGGGAGGCGATTAGACGATTAGACGGTAGGAAAATCTTCACGAAAAACAAGAAAATAAACGATAGTAGGACGATATCAAAAAAGGAGAATGACAATGGTGCTAAAACGAAATCGGGATTGGCAAAATCGCAGCAGAAGAAGAAAGGCTGGAGGGCAGGGAACGTATAAAGGAGAGGAAATCGAGAGGTCGGACAATGAATGCACAGAGAAAGCCCCTTCGGGGCGCGATGTGATGTTTATTCGGATGACAATGCCGCAGTTTACGACATTGTTCACGAATGGGTATCGCATTGCCTTGGAGGAAGGTATGTCGGAAAAAGACGCCACGGAGTTTGGCATGTATGTGGTAACTCAATACTTGTCGCTTTGTGCTGAAAATCGTCTCGCTAAGGAAAAGAAGGAAAAAGATGCAAAAAAGGATGATGAGGAAAACAAAGACGATGATGCGTGAAGCCGTTGAAAAAGTTTGCCAATTTTAAAAAAGGAATAAAAAATCTTATCAGCTTCGAAGATGCCGAATGTAAATATCCGCATGCGTATCCTGTTCACATAAAGCATCTTCGAGGCTTCTGATAAGAGGGATGCCTATTTCTCCAGGCTTCGCCTGAAATTACTTGCATTGGACTGCTTCGGGGCTGATAGATTTATGGCTGAATCGCTCCAAGAATGGATTTGGTCTTTTCGATGTCCAAGGCTATTTGGTGTTGCAGGGCGGCGGGGGAGTCGAATTTCAAGCTCGGACGGATGTAGCTGTGGAGTTCGATGGAAATCGGACGGTTGTAGAGGTTACCGTCGAAATCGAAGAGATGGAGTTCAAGGATGATTTCAGGAGGGCCGTCTTGGCGGATCGTCGGGGCGTCGCCGATGTAGGCAATGCCGTCGAAGACTTTCGTGGGGCTGAGTCTGCCACGGGCCGCATAGACACCATACGGGGGGATGAGGCGGTTTTCGACGGGCAGGTTGGCGGTAGGGCAGGCAAGAACGGTGGAGCCGATGTGGTTGCCGTGAATGACATCGCCTTGGATGGTAAAAGGTCGGCCAAGAAGACGTTGTGCAAGTTCCAAGTCGCCGTCTTGGACGGCCTTGCGGATACGGGTGCTACTGACAGGCTCGCCGTTGATCATGACATTGGGCACAATGCTGACAGCGATGCCGTGCGGTTGGCATAATTTGCGCAGAAGCATTCCATCGCCTGCGTTGTTACGTCCAAACCGCCAGTTTTCGCCGACACAGAATGCTTTGACTGGCACATTAGGATTGAAAAAGAATCGTTTGAGAAAATCTTCTGGAGAAAGGCACCCAACATTCTTTGAGAACGGAAATTGGATGATGTCGTCGATGCCCAGTTCGCGAATCAATTGGATGTTCTGCGATTGTGTGTCAATGGCCTTGGGGGCGTTGTCTGGTTGGAAGACCTGCTTGGGATTTGGCGTGAAGAAAAGCGCGACAGGGCGTGCTTCCAAACGTTGGGCGAGAGTCGCAAGTTCGTGGAAAATCGCCTGATGACCAAGGTGGACACCGTCGAAGACACCAAGCGAAATGGCCCAGTCGCAGTCTTTTGGCAAATCTGTCGGATATGGAACGAGCATAGGGTCAGACGGCGAGAAGATGGTTTATCAGTTCGGGGAGTTCCCACGCCTTGATTTGGTCGATGGTGACGGCGTTGTTGAGGTTGAAATTTCCGCTTTGGATTCGGCGCAGTTCGAGCATGTGTGCGCCACAGCCGAGCCTGCGGCCGAAATCCGCACAGATGGTGCGAACGTATGTTCCTTTGGTGCAATGAACAGTGAAATCCACATCAGGCAGTTCGATGCGAGTGACATCAAAGGAATGGATGGTGATTTCGCGGGGCTGCCGTTCGACGGTTTGTCCTTTGCGCGCCAATTTGTACAGTGGTTGGCCGTGGAGTTTAATGGCGGAGACCATGGGGGGCGTTTGCAACTGCGGGCCTACGAAAGCGGCGGCGGTTTCACGTATCTGCGCTTCCGTGATGGCGGAAAAATCCGACGTTGCAGTTACTTGGCCTGTGCGGTCTTCCGAATCCGTTTCGAGGCCGAGACGCATGGTGGCGGCATAGACTTTATCCTGCCCCATCAACTGATCCTGCAGCTTGGTGGCCTTGCCGAGCAGAATCACAAGAAGGCCCGTGGCGATTGGATCAAGCGTCCCGCAATGGCCGACTTTTTCAACATTAAAGCGGCGTTTGACGCAGTTTACGACATCGTAGCTGGTCCAATCCATCGGCTTGTCCACAACCAAAATGCCATCGACTTTATTTTTCATGGTCTTCGTTGTTTTCTGCTTCGTTGGGCTCCGGTTTTCCTGCGGAGGCATCCGGCGTGTTGTCGAAACCGAGTTCGTTGATGATGGCCATGACACGGTCAGCTCTGGCGGCTGTCTTGTCCAGTTTGAAATGGAGGACGGGCGTGTATTTCAGAATGATTTTAGATGCAAGCGCAGACTGTATCATGGCGCGCCGCTTGTTGATGAGCTGGAGGACTCGCTGCCCTGTCGCATCGTCGCCATAGACGGAGACATAGACAGTTGCATCTTTCAGATTGACAGAGGTTTCGACACCTGTGACGGTGACGAGCGTGTGCGTATCTTGGCAGACAAGCATTTCAAAGACTTCAGCGAGTTTCCGCTGGAGCTGTCCATTGAGTTTCGTGATTCTATCAGTTGACATACTTTATAGTTAAAATGAAAAGGCCGTCGGATGCCGTGAACGGGGCCGGCGGCCATGATTGAGAGATTGAATTAGTTTGCGAATGGATCGACAGTGACGACATTGAAGAGCTCCAGCCTGTCGCCGACCTCGAAATCTTCGAAATTGTCCAGGCGGATACCGCATTCATTGCCGGCGGAGATTTCGCGGACATCTTCCTTGAAATGCTTAAGTGACTGGACATGGCCGAGATAGATAAGCTCTTTGTCGCGGAAGACCTTGCATTTGGCATTGATTTTCATGATGCCTGTTTTCACGCGGCAACCGCAGATTTTGCCAGCCTTGGAGGTTTCGAAAATCTGGATGATTTCGGCTTCGCCGAGCGGCGTTTCGCGCGTTTCGGGGGCGAGTTGGCCTTTCATGGCCTTATCAACTTGCTCGAGAAGTTCGTAGATGACGGAATACAAACGGACATCGACACCTTTCTGCTTGGCCAATTTGTTAACGCCAGGCATGACGCGGACGTGGAAGCCGATGATGATGGCTTTCGAAGCCGCCGCCAGAACGATGTCGTTTTCGGAGATTTCGCCGACTCCGCTGTGGATGATGTTGACGGAAATCTTGTCGTTCTTGATTTTGGCGATATTTTCGGTGATGGCTTCGAGTGAGCCGCGGACATCGGTCTTGAGGACGATTTTGAGTTCGGGCTTTTCGGCCTTGTCAAGCATGGAGAAGATGTCTTCCAAGGAAGTCTTGCGCTCGACATTGAGGTTTTCAGTCTTCTTGCGCTCCATTTCTTCTTCGGCGCGTTCCTTGGCTTCGCGTTCATTGGGGCAGGCGACGATTTTGTCTCCCGCTTCGGGAACGCCGTTGAGGCCCATGACTTTAATAGGTGTGGAGGGGAGGGCGCGTTTGACGACTTTGCCGAAGGAGTCGATGAGGGCTTTCACCTTACCATAACACGTGCCGCAGAGGAGGTAGTCGCCGAGGCGGACGGTACCGTTCTGGACGATGATGTTGGCGGTCGGGCCGCGGCCAGATTCCATCTGGGCTTCGATGACGAGACCTTCGAAGGGAGCGGTCGGAGCGGCTTTGAGTTCGAGCATTTCTGCTTCTAGGAGGATTCGTTCAAGCAGGTCGTCGATGCCCTGTCCTGTGACGGCGGAGACGGGAATGACGGCGACGTCGCCGCCCCAATCTTCGGGCGTAAGTCCATGCTGTTGAAGTCCTAAAAGGACTTTATCCGGATCGGCTCCAGGCAGGTCCATCTTGTTCATGGCGACGACGATCGGGATGCCAGCGGCCTTGGCGTGGTTGATGGCTTCGATTGTCTGCGGCATGACGCCGTCGTCGGCTGCGACGACGAGCACGGCGATGTCCGTGGATTTTGCGCCGCGGGCGCGCATGGTTGTAAATGCTTCGTGTCCAGGAGTATCCAAGAACGTGATGGTCTGGTCACCGACTTTTGCGACGGAGGCACCGATGTGCTGCGTGATGCCGCCTGATTCACCGGCGGTCACGTGGGTGTGGCGGATATAGTCTTGCAAGGAGGTTTTGCCGTGGTCAACGTGCCCCATGAAGCATACGACTGGCGGGCGCGGTTCAAGCGGATAGTCGCCTTCCTGTTCGGTTGCGGCCGTTTTAGGCTTGTCATTGTCACGAGGCTTTTCACGGCGTTCACGGACGAATTTGACGCCGAATTTTTCGCAAATTTTTTCAACGGTTTCGATTTCGAGAATCTGTGTGATAGCCGCGAAGATGTTCATGGACATGAGCGTGAAAATCAGCTCATTTGGCTTTTTGCCAAGTCCTTCGGCGAGTGCGCCGACGGTGATAGGGGTCTTCAGATGCAGTTCAGGTTGTTCGGTTGGAGGAGTTTGTGCCGTTTCCTTTTCCTGCGGTTCGGGGTGTTTGGGAGGGGGTGCGGAAGCCTGTTCAGTGGCTGTTTTGCGCGGCTGTTTCTTCTGGCGTGCGGAGATGACGGCGTCCCGAATCAGATCGGCTGTGTCGGCTTCCAGGTTGCTGGCGTGAGACTTGACGGCGAAGCCTTCCTTTTCAAGCATCGCGATGAGCTCTTTGTTTGTGAGCCCGAGCTCGCGGGCCAGATCATAAACTCTCACTTTGTCACTCATGCGGAATCAGACCTCCTGGAAGTTATATGTTGATAAGCGTGTTATTTCATAATGGCACCTGCTGTCTGCTGGTGGACGGCTCCATGGGCGGCGAAGAGCGGCTACTTGGCCACGGTGGCGGCAGCGACTGCCTTGAGGGTCGCGGCCGAGTCGTGATCAAATCCTTCGAGTGCGGCAAGGTCTTTGACATCGGCGTCGGCGACCATGGCGGCGTTGATGAAGCCGTGGAAGACGAGTTCCTTGGCCAAGTTCTCTTTCAAGTCGAGGGCGGCTGCCAATGCGTCGATGGCGTTCTGTCGCTGCTCTTCGAAATTCGGTTCGGCCGGAGCGACATTCTCCGCCTTGACGATGTCGATTTTCCAACCGGTCAGCTTAGAAGCCAGACGGGCGTTCTGGCCTTTCTTGCCGATGGAGAGCGAAAGTTGGTCCTCTGGCACTTCGATTTTGATGGATTTTCTTGCCTCGTTGACGGTTATGGATGACAGCTTGGCAGGTTTCAGGGCGTTTTCCACGAACTTGCGGATGTCGGAATCCCAATGGATGATATCGACTTTTTCGCCGGCGAGTTCGCGGACGATGATTTTCACGCGGGAGCCTTTGACGCCGACGCATGCACCGACGGGATCGACCTTCGGGTCGTTCGAGGCGACTGCGATTTTCGTGCGGTAGCCTGCTTCGCGAGAGACGGCCTTGATTTGGACAAGACCTTCGGCGATTTCGGAAACTTCGCGTTCAAAGAGCTTTACGACAAATTCCGTGCATGCGCGGGAGACGTACAACGTCGGTCCGGGCTTGTCTGAATTGATTTCCGTCAACAATGCGACGACCATGTCGCCTACTTCATATTCTTCGCCGGGGATTTTGTCCGAATAACGCATGGCGCCTTCGGCCTGGTCGAACATGATATCGATTTCGTTGCGGTCAATCCGCCTGACTTCGCCCGTGATAAGGGTGTTGAGCTGGTCTTTGTAGGATTCGCAGATGTTCTTTTTTTCGACTTGGCGGAGCTTCTGGACGATGATCTGTTTGGCGTTCTGCGCGGCGATGCGGCCGAACTCCTCCGATTTGACTTCCCATTCGATTTCTTCGCCGAGATTGGCGGTGGTGTAGTTGCGTTCGGGATATTTCTCCTGGACTTTCTTGAGGGCGATTTCGTCTTCGGGATGTTCGACTTTTTCGACGATGAGGAGTTTGGCGCAGCAGTGGATGACGCCCGTCTTTCGGTCGATCTTGACGCTGACTTCACGACTTGCGCAGACGGCCCTGCGGGCGGCGGCCTGCAAAGACTCCTCAATGGCTTCCAGCAGCGTTTCGCGGTCAATGCCGCGTTCGCGTTCTAGCTGGTCGAGGCTGTTTATCAGTTCGTTGTTTTTCATGGCATCAAGATTCCTAAGTTGGCAAAAGACAAGTATATAAATGGATACAAGCCGACAGGGCGCCGATTCATTCAAAAAAAAGGCGGGCATAACCCGCCTTGAATAAATCAGAGCTCGTTCGGCATCGCCTATTGGTCATTTACCTTATAATATATAGCCAAATGGATGAAAATCAAATTTTCTGCAGGAAAGACAATAGGTACAGAGGCGCGGAGGTTTTTTAACGCAGTGACGCGGAGTCGCGGAGTTTTTTTATGTGGTGGCTATTATTCTGAAATGGTGGCGATGATGTCCTGCAGGAGGGCTTCGGCGGAGATGTTTTCGGCTTCGGCGCGGAAATTCGTGATGACGCGGTGGCGGAAGACTGGGATGGACAAGGCGCGGATGTCTTCGCAGGCAACGTTGCGGCGTCCGTCCAATAATGCACGTGCCTTTCCTGCAAGGATTAATGCCTGCGATGCACGGGAACC
Organism: Victivallales bacterium; assembly: GCA_017964325.1. The sequence continues at coordinate 16,494 of JAGCSE010000167.1, forward strand.
CGCGCCCCATTTGACGAGTTCGTTGACACGCGGCGCGGCATACGGCGTGTTCGGACGAGTGGCGGCGGCGAGTCGGACGGCGTATGACACAACATTCTCGGGCGCAGGCACTTCGCGGACAAGCTTCTGGAACGCGATGATGTCGTCGCCGTTCAGAATCGGCGAAAGGGAAGCTGGTTCTGGGGATGTGGTTTCGCGGACCATTTTCGCTTCGTCTTCGATGGGGAGATATTTGAGGACGATGTTCAGGAGGAATCGGTCTAGCTGCGCTTCGGGGAGGGGGTATGTTCCTTCCAATTCGATGGGATTTTGGGTTGCGAGGACGAAAAATGGTCGGCTCAAGTCAAACGTTTTTCCAGCGGACGTGACATGGTATTCGCCCATGGCTTCCAGAAGGGCGGCCTGCGTTTTTGGTGGTGTTCGGTTGATTTCGTCCGCGAGAACGATGTTCGCGAAGACGGGGCCTTTAATGAATTTGAATTCGCGGCTGCCGTTGGCGGGGTCTTCCTGGAGGACTTCCGTGCCGAAAATGTCGGCGGGCATTAGGTCGGGCGTGAACTGGATTCGTTTAAAAGACAGCGAGAAGAGTTGTGCGACGGATTTAACGAGCAGTGTCTTGCCGAGGCCTGGCACGCCTGTGAGGAGGGCGTGGCCGCCCGCGAGGAGGGTGATGATGATCTGGTCGATGACGTCTTGCTGGCCGATGACGACTTTTGCGAGTTCGCGTTTCAAGGCGGCCATGCTCTCAACGACGTGTGAAATATTGGTATTTTCGTTGCTCATGTGTTGAAAAATGCTGTTTTGAGGTTAGACTTTAATAATATGCCGATGAAATATCTCTTTCCATTAAGGAAAATACATAATTTACAGTGGACGAAAGGTTGATTCAAGAAGCCAGAGGGATGTATATGGAGAAAAAAATTGCGGTGCTTGCGGTTGTGATGCAGATGTTACTGTGTATGGCGGCATTTGCGGAGGAGCATCCCGTCCAGGAGTATTATGCGCAACCTGCGGCGGATCCTCTGGAGGGCTTCAACCGCTGTGTGGAAGGCTTCAATGCGGGATGCTCCAAATACGTCCTGTATCCAATCGGAAAATGCTATACGACGATCGTGCCGAGTTTTGTGCGGACGGGCATCGGCAATTTCGCGGAGAACCTCCAATTTCCGTTAAGTCTTGTCAATAATTGTCTTCAGGGCAAATTCGGAGTGGCGTGGAATGAAACAAAGCGTTTCGGCATCAATACGACTGTTGGCATACTGGGCTTCTGGGATCCTGCGACGGCGTGGGGGATTTATGCGCAGAAAGAGGATTTCGGGCAGACGTTCGGCCATTATGGAAGCGGGCCGTGGTTTTATCTGAACATTCCATTGATGGGACCATCGAGCGGTCGTGACAGTCTTGGGATGCTCTTGGGGGTGCCTTTTAATATAGGGACTTATATCTTTGGAGATTATTCGATGTGCGCCAGGGCGACGTTTGCGGGCAATGACGCGATGTCCAACCATAGAATGTTGAACGAATATTTCACGACGCGTCGGGAGACATACGAATTGACGCGAGCGGCATATTTGTGCTATCGTGATGCGCAGATCGCCGATTTCGTCTTTACGCTGACGGATGAAAAAAATGAAATCGAAGAGTCCATGGGCTACGTGCTGTTGAAAGTACGGGATGCGTATTTTGATTGGAAAGGCGTGCATGGCCGTGTTCAACTAGATGGCGCGGCAAGCAAGCTGCCGTACACGGCATGGGTGCCGCGGAAGCGGGACGGTCGGCTGATGGTGCTGTTGCCTGGAATTGGAAGTCATCGCGAATCCTCTGCAATCAATGCACTTGCGGAGATGTTCGTGTCCCGTGGCTGGACGGTGGCGGTTGTTTCGAGCACATATTCAGCGGACTATTTCCTGCATACGCAAGACACGCATCTGCCAGGCTGTCCGAGCCGTGACTGTGTGGAACTGGAGGCGGCGTTGAAAATGGTGAAAGCGGACGTGGAATCGCGTTTCCTGAAGAAGACGAATGGCGCGTCAGAGACGGTGCTTTTGGGCTTTTCGCTTGGGGCGATCAACACGTTGCATTTGGCGGCGCGTGGCCAGGAGGGGACGTCGTCATGCGTGTTCGACCGCTATGTCGCCGTAAATCCGCCGGTTGATCCGCTATATGCGCTGCAGCAGATAGATGCGTGGTTTGACATTCCGATGGGCTGGCCCGAAGAAACGCGCAAGCAGCGTGTCGATGAGACGTTGCGAAAATTGGCGGGGATGTTGAAGGAAAAGGAGCTGAAAATGGATGAGCATCCTCCGATGACGTTGGATGAGTGCCGTTTTATTATTGGTATGAACATCCGCCTGTCGCTGGCGGATTTGCTCGTGGCCTGCAAGAAAAAGTTCGCGCCGGAAGAGCTATCGAAATATCCACTGGATTATCTGAAATGTCATGGCTTGAATGTTTCGTTTGGCGACTATGTGAACAATGTCTTGTTGAAAGACGGCGAAGATGCGGCGGCGATGGCTGCGCAGGAAAGACTTACGCAGTTGGAAGGGCCGTTGAAGGCGGCAAGCAGCGTGTTTGTCATGCACAACAGAAATGATTTTCTCATGAAGCCGGAAGACATGGCATGGCTGGAGGCGACATTTGGCGACCGCGCGAAGGTGTTCCCGCGCGGCGGCCATCTGGGCAACCTCTTCATTCCAGATGTCCAGGCGGAATTGATCAAATTAGTCGAAGGTGAACAAAAGTGAAAAGGATGAACATGAAAAAGGGATTGTTGACTGTGTTTGTTGTCGGCTTGGCGTTCTGCTGTGGTTGCGTGCATCATCAGCAGCCAATGGCACGCCCTGATATGCCGAACAAAAGTGTCGGATATTATAAGGGCTTGAAAATCAGGGCTGACCATCTGGAGGCGACCGATTACAACAAACGTTACAAGTTGCCTGGTCCGATGCCGGAATTGAAATACATCACGATTCACAATACGGCCAATGTCGCCACGGCGCAGAACGAACGAGACTACCTGAACCGCCGCAGCGACAAGGTTTCCATTTCATTCCATTACGCCGTTGATGAAAAGGAGGCCATCCAGATCATGAGCCATGACCAGCATGCCTGGCACGCTGGTGACGGCCGCGGTGACGGAAACATGAAAAGCATCGGCGTGGAAATCTGCCGAAGCCTTTGCAAAGGCGATAAATTTGACTTGTATTTGAAATCAGAAGCCAATGCCGTGAAATTGGCCGCATGGCTGCTGAAGGTCAACAACTTGACGATCGACGACCTGCGGATGCACTATGATTGGACGCGCAAGTGGTGTCCTCACAGGATGTTGGATGCGAACCGCTGGACGGAGTTCCGCGAAAGGGTTCGCCGCATGATGGAAGACGAAGATTGGGACGAATATTTGAAAGCAGTGGAGCAATGAAATCGGTATTTTCGAGCCAGCAAGGACTTGTGGAAATTTTTGTGACGTTGGAGGGAAGGCGTCTGAAGGATTTCGCTGAAGAGCTTCGCGACATCTTGGAGCGGCTTTTTGCGGAGTTGGAAGGCACAAAGCCTGTGTGGGTGAAATTCCATGTGAGCGATGTTTCAAATCAGAAGTCTGCCATTGACAAGGCGATGGCAGACTATGGATGTCTGTATTCCGTCATCGGGCAGGCTCCTGCGAATGGCTCGCGGGTGTCTTTGGAGGCTTACGCCTTGTCCGGCGGCGATGTATCGTATGGCGGGGGCGATGACGGCGCGGTGTCGGTCGCCCTTAAACACTACGGACTCATGTATTTCCATACGCCAAAACTGGAAAGCATGGGGAGCCATGACCAGATGGCGGAGGAGTTCGTGGCGGCTGAGAAACGGCTGGCGGCAGTCGGAGGTACGTTGGAGGCGAATCTGCAACGGACATGGATTTACTGTCGCGACATCGACAACAATTACGCAGGGCTGGTGGTGGCGCGGCGTGACCATTTTACCCGAAATGGATTGACGCCGCAAACGCATTTCATTGCAAGCACGGGGATAGAAGGCAAGTCGGAGCCATTCAATCGCCTTGTGCGCATGGATTCCGTGGCGTTGTTCGGGCATCGACGTGAACAGGTTACGTATATGTCCGCATTGGATCACTTGAATCCGACGCATGAATACGGCGTGACATTTGAACGCGCGACGCGCATTGTCTTTGGCGACCGCTCGAAATATTACATTTCAGGTACGGCGAGCATTGACAAAAATGGACAAATCATGCATCCGGGCGATGTCGGACGGCAGGCGGAACGCATGGTGGAAAATATTGGTGCGTTGCTTGGCAACTATGATGGAACAATTGGCGATTTGCGTCTGGCAGTGGTCTATTTGCGCGATCCGGCGGATGCGGAGATTGTGGAAGCTGTTCTGAAGGAGCGGCTTCCAGCAGATTTGCCGCGAATCATGGTGCACGGGCCCGTGTGCCGCCCAGGGTGGCTGGTGGAGATGGAGGGCGTCGCCGTCAACGCGAAAGGCGATGGCGCCTTTCTGCCGTTTGTGTAGGGCTAGAGGCGCTAGAAGCTCTAGAGGCGCTAGATACGCTAGAAATTCTAGAAGCTCTAGAGGCGCTAGAATTTCTAGAAGCTCTAGCTAATCATGATTTTGCGGGCGTCCGCTGGCGTTTGGGCGGCGATGAGGCTTTCGCGTTTGTTGGCATCAGAAAGGACTTGTGCGACGCGGGTTATAAATTCAAGATATGGGCCGGGTTCATCCTTCGGGCAAAGGCTGAGGATGAAAATCTTGGCAGGATGGTCTTCCCCGTCATCGTAGTTCAAGCCTTGTGGTTTGAGGCCCATAGCGGCGATGAACGTATTAGTGCCGTTGGTGCGAGTGTGGGGCATGGCGATGGAATCGCCTTGGTAGGTGCTGATAATCTGTTCGCGTTCAAGCAGATTCTGCATACAGATCGCCGTGTTGATGGACGGATTGTTGCTTTTGATGACGTCCAGAAGCTCTTGGAAAATGCCTTCTTTCGTTTGGCTCTTGAGATTGATGACGATGTTTTTCTCCGTGAGAATGGAGTCTAGGGAGACGGAATGTTTGACGGGGGGTGTGATGGCGGGCGGTTCATCCTTCTTTTCGCCGAACAGGTCGTCTTTCAGGATTTCTGGCTTGGTGAGATTCTTCAGATCGGAGAGCACCTGGTGGAGCTCGACGACACTTTCATAGATGCACGTCTTGATGAGCGGGACTTCGGAGGGCGTTGACGTAAAGACGAATTCCGTCCCCTTGATTTGCAAAGTGAAGCTCGTGTCTTCGCGTCGGAACTGGATGATGTTGATGCCCTTGGAATAGGAAGAGTGCATAAAACCTTCATTGTCAAGAAGTTCAATGAGTTCGTTGAGGACGAACAATTTGATGGATTCGGAAGGGAATGCGTATGTGGTGATGGTGTCGTCGTCGTCCTTCACTTCCTTGCGAACGCCTTTCTTCTTGATGGCGAGCGTCATATTGAGCAGCGGCGGGGCGACGAGCGCCGTGATGAGCGGCATGATGATGGCGATGCCGAACAGCTTGCTGTCAAATATAGGTACCTCACGCAGGACGGGCTTGGGGATTTCCGTCATGTCGGCAATGGTATCTGGATGGTTTACAAGTTCTTCGTATAGAGGATTTTTCATCATGGTTGTGGCGGCGATGCCCGCGATGATGAGCACGACTTCACAACGCGGCACCATGCCGACGCCGATACGCAGTGCTCCGACCGAGTTGAAATTCATGAGCAGTGACGGGAAGAAGCAGCCGACGACTTTTCCGATGATGGCCATGAAGGTGAAGATCAGTCCGATTTTGAGCACTTCCGGGTC
>JAGCSE010000168.1 GCA_017964325.1 Victivallales bacterium
ACGGCGCTGACGGCGCAGAATACGATGGGCGTACAGGGGATTTACTCCATTCCAGGCGAGTTCGTTGCAAAGCAGATTGACAGCGTGTTTGCGGACATTCGGCCTGATGCCATCAAAATCGGCATGATGTCGAATGTGGAAATCATCGAAGCTGTTTCAGAACGCCTTAAACATTATGAATTTACGAATATCGTACTGGATCCTGTGATGGTCTCGACATCCCGCCATCGCTTGTTGGAACCATCCGCCGAAGAGGCGCTGATTCGCATCCTGCTGCCAATGGCGCGGATACTTACGCCAAACTTGCCGGAAGCCATGGTGCTGGCCCATCGCGACGACATCACCAATCGTGAGGAAATGGTCGAAGCCGCAAAAGTCATTGCGACGGAAACTGGCGCGGCAATTCTTGTAAAGGGCGGCCACTTAACGGATTGTGCCGATGATTTGTTGTATGATCACGGCGAAATCCATTGGTATTCCGCGCCGCGCATTGATACGGATAACACGCATGGAACGGGCTGTACGCTGTCGTCCGCCATCGCAAGCGAATTGGCACTTGGGCAGGATTTGGACAAGGCGGTCGCAAACGCGAAGGAATACATCACAGGCGCGTTGCGCAATGATCCGCATCTTGGCCACGGAAACGGACCGCTGAATCATTGCTATTCAATTAACAATTAACAATTAACAATTAACAATTAACAATTAACAATTAACATTTCACAATTCACAATTCACAATTAACAATTCACAATTCACAATTCACAATTCACAATTTACAATTCACAATTCGCAGACGGAACTCTCAAAAGTCTTCAAGTATGCGGATTTCAAGCCCCATAGGGGCGACAGGAAGTAAGCCGTGGGTGCACCGCACGAGGAAACGCGGACGTGACCCACGGTTAAGCAATACAATACATATAAACCGCGTTGGCTGTGGCAGGAACATTTGCCATATCGGAATTTTGAGAATTGTGTCTGAAGAGTTGAAGGAAATAGGACTATGTCAAAGAAGAGTTTGAATCTGGCGTATGCGGAAAAGCTGTTCAAGGAAAAACTGATTGACGCGGAGAATCTGCCGATGTCGTTTGTCTATGATGGCAAGGCATATAAAGGATTGGGCAAGCTGATGAAACTTGATGAAAAAATGGCTGACACGCCAAACGGAGTTGCCGCGACGTTGCGATACAAACTTGATGACATGGTTGTTGTGTCGCTGGAACTTGCGTTCAACGCGGAGTTCGGCGAGATGGAATACACCGTCTGGTTCGAGAACACGGGCAAGGCTCCGAGCAAGGTGCTTCGGGATGTCTATGTCATTGACACGGAAGTGACTGGAGATAATCCTATTTTGCGCGGCTGCCTCGGTGACCATGCGAATTTCTACGCGGCATACGAACATGATTTGAGCAAGGGAACGCAATTTTTCCGTTCGGACGGCGGCCGCGCCACGCACGTCGTCTTCCCGTATTTCGATTTTGTGCATGGCGACGGCGGCACGCTGTTCGCTCTCGGATGGGCGGGAACATGGAATGCGATGTTCTCGCCGCAGGATGGCTTCGTGACGCTTAAGGCCCAGACATGCAACGATTTCAATGCCGTGCTGATGCCTGGCGAAAAGATGCGCACAGGACTGGTCGTGCTGCTGCCGTATAAAGGTCGCAACGCAGATGATGCCACCAACTTATGGCGCGAATGGTGGATGGCATGCAATATGCCGCGTGCCAATGCCCAGGGCGATCCCATCCTGCCATTTTCGACGAACTGCTGGGCAAGCGACACAGGGCTGCCCAATTCGGACGGCAGCATTTCGGAACGCAATTTCACATGGAAGCCGACGTTGGATAAGATTCTCAAGGAGAACGTGAAGCCGACCTTCCGCTGGTTCGATGCGGGATGGTATTTCGATCCGGAAGGCAACACGGTTGAAAGCAACTGGTGGGGCACGATCGGCTCATGGGAATTGGATCGCGTGAAATGGCCTGGCAACAGCTTCCGCGAATCGAACGACGCCTGCCACGCGGTTGGTATGAAAGTTTTGGTATGGTTTGAACCGGAACGCGTTACGAATGTCCCCGCACTCGTAAAGAACTACGGCTACAAGGCTGAATGGGCAATAGACAACGGTCGAGGCGTCATTACGAACAATCTCGGCAACGAAGAATGTCTGCAATGGACGATGGGACGCATCATCAAGATGATGGACGAAAACGGCGTGGATTTGTTCCGTGAAGACAACAACAGCGATCCAGGCTCCTCATGGCCCGCTTTGGACAACGCGGAGAGCAGGGAATACGGCGTGCCGCGACGCGGAGTGAATGAAAACAAGTCGATTCAAGGCCATTATAAATTGTGGGACGGCATCATCGACTACTGTGGCAAGCATGGAAAATGCACGTTTGTGGATTCATGCGCGTCCGGCGGAGGCCGCAACGACATTGAATCCATGCGTCGTGGCATCCCGTTCATGCGCAGCGACTACGACCGCACGACGACGTCGATGCGCCTTTCGATGACGGCCTCCTTCTGCAAGTGGATTCCCTTCCACGGCGCCTCGACAAAGGAGACGCAAGGGCAGTTGGAAAGTGCAAAGGGGCGCGGCAGCGACGAATACGTCAACCGTGTGTCGCTGCTGCCCGTCTATAACATTTCCGGCTATGATTTCACGCATAATCCAGAGATTGATTTCAACTTGCTGCGCCGGAACTTCGATGAATGGAAACGCTATAATTATCTGTTAACGCGTGACTTGTATGTACTAACACCATGGCATCACAATCTCGACCGCCTGGGCTGGACGGCGTTCGCCTACGATGCGCCCGAACGTGGCGAAAGCATCCTGCTGGTCTTTCGCATGGAGAGCTGCCGGACGGATACGTTCACGGCGAAACTGCCATTTGCGGAAAATGGTAAACGCTACGAACTGAAGAACATGGACACGGGCGAGACTGTAACGACGGCAGGAGAAAAGCTACGTCAGGAAGGTGTTGTTGTAACGCTCAATCATCCGCGTGCCAGCGCGTTGTTTGAGGTGAAAAAATTGTAGAGTATTGGGATATAGGTACTACAGATTTCTTGGAGTGCCCATTGGCCGTAACCAAAGTGGTTAGTGGCTAGTGGCAGAATGACGTGAGACGTGAGAAGATTAGACGATTAGGCAGCAGGAGAACAAAAAAACAGACGGTGGCGGCATGAATATGCGGTCTGTCAGATTGAAATAATGACTAAAGTAGTATAATGTAATATATATAGGAATGAAAGGCTTTTGCGCCAATGATGGCGAGGAAGCATTGCCGAACAACAGAATCAAGCACAAATCCTAAAGCACGGCATGACGGTACGCCTGTGCCATGACTGAACCGCATTCACATACTGATACTGATTTGGAAAACGATGATTCCATGCAGCGCCCGGTTCCGCCTTCGACAGGGGAAAACGGGACGGATGATCACGCCCATGACGAGAATAGCCGGATGGACGACAGCGCTTCCGATGGAGCCGATCATGAAATAGGTGCCACACCATTCTCGCAGGAGGAAAGCGGGACGGAAGATCACAGCGACATCGCAGATAAGATCAAAGTTGGCAGCCGTCTTGTGAGAAACCGTTACAAGGTCTTGGAATGCAAGCATGGAGGAATGGGAGTCGTCTATAAGTGCGAAGACACTTATACGGACAATTCCATCATGGCGTTGAAGACCGTGCAGATGGAAGGCGGGATGACCGAGAGGGATGTGCGGCGGATGCAGTGGAATTTCAAGATGGTCCACGGTTTGACACACGACCACATCGTCCAAGTGAACACGTTGGAGTTTGACAAGGCGCGAGAACGGTGGTTTTTGGCGATGGACTGGGTTGACGGGGAGGATTTGGATTCGCTTTTGGGAAGACGGCGCAATGAGGGCAATCCGCTTCCCGTAGAGGATATCGTCCGTATTTTGCGTCAGACGGCGGAGGCTTTGGATTATGCCCACAACAAGAAGGGCGGGCGGGTCATCCATCGCGACGTGAAATGCGCGAATATCATGGTGAAGCCTGACGGCGATGCGATGCTCATCGATTTCGGAATCGCCAAACGCGCTCATACTGTCATCGTGAAGACTTCTTCTAACGGCGAGCATTTGACGACGATGACGACGACGACAGGAGATGGCTTGGTTTCGACAGTCAATCCGTTTGCGGGCACCCCCGCCTATCAGTCGCCCGAGCAGTGGGAGGGAAAGGACGCCACCGCGTCTTCCGACGAGTATTCGCTGGCGGTGACTGCGTATCGCTGCCTGTCTGGCCATCTTCCGTTTGTGAGTTCTAATCAAGGCCAATTGCAGGAACTTGTGCTCCATTCGCCGATGCCTGAAACGAAACTGATTTCGCCTGAGGCGAACACCGTTTTGTCGAAGGGGATGGCGAAGAATCCGAAGGAGCGTTATGAAAGCTGCACGAGATTTGTCGATGAATTGGAAAGGGCGTTGAAGATCGCCGTTGTGCCGTCTCAACCGCCGCCGCCTGTCACCGAAGACGAGTTCTACCTATATCTGGATGGCGTCAGCGATAGATTTGAGGAATGCAAGAAGCGGGATTGGGAGCGGGGGCAGACGTTTGGCGAGCATCTTGACAGCATGACGAGAAACTGGAATGCGGGCTCCAATGCCCGTGCGGATCACAATTATCAGGTGGCGTACAGGTTTTTGCAGAAAGTCGAGGCCGATTTGCAGTGGCTCGAACGAAGTGAGCCTTTGCGGACGGCTGCGGCCGAGGCGCGCGCGAAAGCCGTGAAGACGCGGGATGAAATTGTATCCATGAAGCCAGAACTATATGCGAAAGAGGCATTTGAGACGGCGGAACGTATGCGGGTGGAAGCGGAGCGGCAGTTTGAGTCCGGCGTGTTCGAGATGTCGTCTGCTGGATTTGACGCCGCCGCCGCCGCTTTTGCCGATGCGGGGCGAGTCGCATTTGACGAGCATGTCCGCCAATTGGAGGAACGGATATCGGAATCCGTTGCGGGGATGCGTTTCGACGATGCGATGGAGGCCGTCCGTGAATTGTCCGTCTTGGATGACGCGAAAGGACGCCGGCGGGAGGAGGAGGTCAAGACCACCAAGGAGGCGCAGATCAATCGTTTGGAGAAGGCCATTTAGGATGAGGTGGAGCAGGCGAATTTCACTGCGGTGCAAGTTCTTCTGGATGAATTGAAGTTGATTGACCAGGAGGATG
>JAGCSE010000169.1 GCA_017964325.1 Victivallales bacterium
GATCTCCATTTCCAAACGGTTGAATCCCAAATCGTTCGGCAACTGCTCCAGTAGCCGCTCGAACGCAGGCGCCAAAAACGGCGTCAATTCGTATGTGGCTTTCGCGGCCTCCTGCCACGCATGCGGATCGGGCGACGTGAACGCCTCCCACGCCTTTTCGGCCTCCGCCCGCATCGCAAGCGTCACAAGCTTCCGACGTTTCATCATGGTTTGAATTTCGTCTTCATTCAATTCGCCATAACCCGCGAAACGACTGCCGTCGTCCCGCAATTCCTCACAGACGAGATAGACGGTGGAGTCCTCACGGATGATGTTCTTCGTAAACGTCAGGAACTCAGAGAGAAGCATCATGTCGTACATACAGCTGTCAAACCACAGCGTAATCTCACATTCGCAATTCAACGCTTCGCGGATGACATAATACCGCGAAGCAATCCGCTGCGACGCAAGTTCCTTTCCGCCAAGATAATCCGCCAACGCGGACGAACGCGCCTCGTACCACGCCAAATCGTTCCAGTCCGCCTTCTGAAGCGGCCCTTCGAACAGATTATCCGTCCACGCAAGATGCTGGCCCGGAATCACTTTTGCCGCAGTTATCGCCGCGCTGTCGCCTGAATGGATGTGCAAACTCATAACCCTGTCTTTCTCCTTTTTACTATATGCTTAATTCAAAAAATCAATACCAATAAGCCTCCCATGTCTCCCCACATATATAAATAGATGCGCTTTTCCAAGACATCTTTAATTGTTAATTGTTAATTGAATAGCGGCCTTCGTCGCCATTACTGCCGACCATGGTTCGGATCGATGACCATGCCCGTATCATGTACAATCCCAGCCGCAAGCCGTTGCCGTAACGCCTCATAGAGCAGAATCGTCGTCGCCGTCGCGACATTCAGCGAATCGGCCGCTCCCATCATCGGCAACCGCACCTGCAAATCCGCCTCGTTCATCCACAAGTCACTCAATCCGAACTGCTCCGCGCCAACGACCACCGCCAATGGCTCTGTCATCGCCACATCCGTGAACAGATTCTCCGTGTGCGGCGTCGCCGACAATATCTTTATATTGTTCTTACGCAACCACTTCAGCGTGTCTTCCGACGATGCCTCCGCAATTGGCAGTGTGAACAGCACTCCCGTGCTTGCACGGACGACGTTCGGATTGAACAAATCCGTCTTCGGATCGCACAGAATCAATCCATCGACTCCTGCCGCGTCTGCGCTGCGTAGCATCGTGCCCAGATTGCCAGGTTTTTCTATCTGTTCCGCAACAAGATAGAACGCAGGACGATTCGGCTTCGGCAAATCATCCAACGTATGATGGATCTGCGGACCGACGCCCAGCAGCCCTTCAGGGCGGTCTCTGTAGGCCATTTTCACAAATGCCCCCTTGCTAACCTGATAGAGCTTCGCACCCTGCTTGCAAATCGCTTCAATGAGTGCTCCTTCATTCTCGCCTTGGAACCATTCGGGACAAATCAGCAACTGCTCGATCGGATAATGCCCTGCCAATGCGCGAGTCAATGCACGGTAGCCTTCAATCAACACCTTCTGGTCAGCATCGCGGTCATGGCGGTCACGCCATTTCGCGACCTGCTTCACAAGCGGGTTTTGCACGCTTGTCAGCAATTTCGCCGATGGAAAATCCATCATGTCTCCTGTATTTTACGGCATTTGTTTTCAAATGCACAATTGCACTATTCCGTTTATATATTAAAATATAGTAAGTTTTTATTTTCTTCAATAAAAATCGTAACAAAATCTTTGGATTTTTCCCATGCTCATCGATAGACTCAAATCCGCCATTCCGATCATCGTCGTCATCTGCCTCTGCTTCTTCCTGCCGCTTAATTTTGGACGGCTGCTCTTCTTTCCCGTCGCCACCCTAATGCTCTATTTTGCCTGCCAAGAGGCATTTGAGCTATTGAATCCTCCACACAAAAAAGCCCTGAAAATCATATCGATCGTCTATGGGCTTGCCACGATTTCTGTTCCTATTTTTGTTGCAGCCATTCTCTATAATGTCAATTGGGCTGACTTCATAATCACTAGTTGCATAGGCATAGACCATGTCCTGCTTTGCCTGGCCATCATCGCCGCATTCTGCGTCTGCTTCAAAAAAGCCCCCACGAAGGAAAACGTAAACGGCACGCTGGCTGCCATCGGCGCCACTGTCTTCATCCCATGGGCGCTGTCATTCATTTCAAAGATTTTCTACCTTTGTTTAACGTCAAATACCATGCTTTTAAACACGACAGATACGCGTCCCATCCTCTTCTTTATGATTCTCGTTACGAAAATAGCGGATACTGGCGCCTTCGCGGCTGGTTCATGGACAGCGAAACGGCCAAAAGGCAACCACAAGCTCATCCCGCTTGTCAGCCCCAAGAAGAGCTGGGAAGGACTCATCGGCGGCACTGTCGCCTCTGTCGTGACCGCCCTCGTCTGCTATTTCTGCTGGCCTGCTTCCGTCTCAGTCGGCGACATCAAAATATTCGGAATCGTGGAAATCATTGTCTTCGGCATCCTTGCATCCGTCATTGGCCTACTTGGCGATTTGGCGGAATCCGCCTTGAAGCGTGCCGCTGATGCAAAAGATTCAGGCCATCTGCCGGGCATCGGCGGCATTCTAGACACTCTTGATTCATTGATTTTCGTTGCCCCGTTATTCTATGGCTATCTCATGCTTAAAATTTTTCTTTCCATTGCTAAATGATATTTAAATTGTATATAACATCTATAAAACAAGGAAGTTCTAACATGAAAAACTTCTCCTTCGGCCTCATTCTCTGCCTAAGCGGTCTCGCCGCCACAAGCCACGCCACCGACCGTCTGCAAGATCCATACGCCATCTGCGCGCATGTCAGCCGCGGCGAACTCTCCGTCGCTACGGACGAGTTCAAACGCCTCTCCGAAATTCCCGTCAACTGGGTCCGAACAGACTACGATTGGGGCGGCATCCAGCGGAATCAGGAGACATGGAACTACGACCATCTCGACAAGTTGCTCACCCTCTCCAAAGACGCCAATGTCAACATCTTGCCTATTCTGGACTACGATGTTAAATGGGCCCATCCCGCCTACAAGAATCTGGATTTGTGGGCGGAATACGTCCAGAAGACCGTCAGCCGCTATGCGAAGGACATCCGTTACTGGGAAGTCTGGAACGAACAGAACGGCTTTTGGGACAGGCCTGCGCGCGGCGAGGACTACACGCCGCTACTGAAACGGAGCTATGAAACAATCAAGGCGATAGATTCCGAATTGCAAGTGCTTTACGGAGGGACGGCGGGCGTTCCCATCGGCTACATCGAAGCGTCGCTGAAAGCAGGAGCCGCCCCCTATTTCGACATCATGAATGTCCATCCCTACAACTGGCATGGCACGCCGGAGAACATGCTGCCGCAACTCAAGCAGTTGAAGGAGCTTATGGCGAAATACGGCGTCGCCCACAAGCCAATCTGGATCACAGAAGTCGGCTGGTCCACCGCCGAGCAGAACAAGCAGAACGACGACGCGTTCATCGCCGCATTCAAGCATCTCGGCATCGCTGAAAAGAAATATCCGCTCGCCATCGTCGCGGATGAAAAGACCGCCTTCCAGCGCACACCCGTCATGGCGGACCGCTTCTTCAACGGCATCCGCTCCATCAAACTGACCGAAATCGCCACGCTTTCCCCTGCGGAATGCCCCGTCCTCATGCCATGTAGCGGCGAATCCTTCCCCGCAAAATACCATGACGCCCTACGCACCTACATGGCGAAAGGCGGCACCATCGTCCTCCCCTCCGGACTCCCATTCTATTATGATCTACAGATCCTGCCGGACGGTTCGACAAAGAGCGTACAGGTCAATGACCGCGACGTCGCAAGTTTCCATATCGCATGGACTTCCTGGTGGACACACAAAGGAACGCCCGAAAACATGACCTTCGCTAAGGCAGCCCCCGGCTTCGAATCGCTGAAGGCCGATTGGAAAGGACACCGAAGCGCCCGTTTCCTGGACGGACGCAATCTGAAAGACGGCGACAAAATGACGCCGATCGTCCTCGCGGGCGACAAGGATTTC
This sequence comes from Victivallales bacterium, assembly GCA_017964325.1. Next base: position 4,071 of record JAGCSE010000169.1, read on the forward strand.
TCCGCCCCGATCATCGCCCTCTATGAACTCAACAGCGATCTGAAAGGCAACATCGTCGCCTGCACGAACATGCAGGTCAATGAATGCGTTCCGCTGGACGTGCAGGCGGAAGACCTTCCCAGAACGTATCTTCTGGCTTTCGCCTGCGGTATCGACCGCGTCTTCTGGTACAACTTCCGCTCATGGGAGGGCGATCCCACGGAACGCGAACACCACTTCGGCATCGTCCATAGAGATCTTACGCAGAAACCGTCGTTCTATACGTATCAGGCACTTGCGAAAATGTGCCCCAGCGGCTCCACCCGCCCGACACTCACGGTGACAGACAACATCTACCAGACATCGTGGACGAAACCGGACGGCACGCCCGTCTGCGCCATCTGGACGCCCGCCGCCCCCTTCGACTGCAAGATTTCAGTCGAAGGCGCTATCAAAGCCGCCTACGACATGAACGGCAAGCCCGTCGCCATTCCGAACGGCACATTGAAAGCCGCACCGCAACTCGTTTATCTGGAAGGGGCGGCGAAAGTCACCATTAGGAAATAACAAAATCAAACATGGGCAGTCATCCAATATTTTGGGATAACTGCCCATGACTAATAGCTATAAGAGAATGAACCATCCAATATTTTCAGATAGTTCAAACAATATTAAGCACTCCTGATTCAGTAGATACCTCACCCGATGTCCAGAAGCCCGTTGGATAGCTGCCGTATTGTCCTAATTTCCATCGTCTTATCTATTATTCACCAATTTTCGGCAGTCCTGCCTTCTGTTCGGCGATATAGTCGTCAATCTCCTGCACGATATATTCGTCGCCATTAATGTGCAAAAGATCGAAGAACTGGCGGATAAAATCCATGATACCGTATTCATTGAAAAGTTTTACGACTTCCGCTCCTGAAAGGCCTTTGATATTTCGATAGCGTTCTATACAATATATTAGAAATTTTCCTTCCTTGTCCATAATGTCAGCATGCCTCCTCCGGCCAGTCGAATGAACCGGTCTCCCATTCCTGCAAGAACATCTCACAAAGCGTGGCGGGGCCAAAATGCCATGTCTTAAGTTCTTCATCTTCAAGAGCTTCATAAACCTTTGATGAATAGAAAGCTATTATCGCCTCCTTCTCCGAAAGATTCAACCGCTTCATGATCATGCCAATGGTGGGCGGAACGACCATGGACAGCACCACACTGAAACCTGCATCCGTCATATTGTCTCCAATCCTTCAAAATGTAAGAACGACAATGATAAATCACTAGCGAAGACAAGTTGATTATAGAGTTTCCGTACTTTCAACGCCGCCAATGTCACCTCCTTATTCAATGTCCCGTTTAAATATGCTGCAATGGTCGTATAAACATCATCATTTGCCACAGGCCCATAAATCAAATCATATTTTGGGCCTACATATGAATTCATCCTATTGGCACTGACAAAATCCAGCCAAGCGATATCAGGGCCATTGAATTTCAACAACGTGCATGCAGATTTCATGCTTGTTTCATCAATGGCATATATGTTGACAGTAGCTTTTCCCGTACGACGACGCTTCGTGACTTTCTGGGCAAAATCATACGCCTGCTCTCGGTTGAGAGTTGTATAGAAGCCGAATCCAAAGTCTAGAAAACGGTTTTGCGTTATCAAGACCGGATGCTCCACTGTCATGTTACTGGCATGATAAACAATCATCTGGGCACTGTCCCTCTATTCCATCATTTCAAAAATTCCAGAAAACTCTCCGCCGTGTATTTCATGATGGCGTTTTCATGACCGATGCCCGGAACGACGACAAGATCCACCTTGCCGCCGTTCTCCTTCAGAACGGCCTCCAGACGGGTCGAATACGACATGGGAACCCCTTGATCCTTGTCGCCGTGATAGATACGAATCGGGAACTGCGCCAACGTCTTGCCATAATTCAGCGGCGAAGCCGCCTTCAAAGCCGCTTCGTCCGGATACAGGCTGTTGATGACCGGAGCGAATGCCGCATTGCGCTTCGCCATGTCCGCCAGATCGATCGCCCCGAAGAAATCAACGATCTTCGACACGCGTTCAGGATGGCGCACCGCGAACATCAACGCGGCCAGTCCGCCCATGGAGAAACCAAATACAGGCATCTTTTCTGGAATGACGAAGCCCGCATCCTTCTCCAGATGCTCCAATGATTTGAGCGCCTTTGTCGTCGCATCGACGCTTCCCCATGAATTCCCGCCGCAGAACGGAATGATGATCATGTAGCCTTCCGCCAACACTTTGCGACGAAAATCCACCGCATCCTGCGAATCCACGTTCGCGAACACAGGCGTGTTGCCGCGGCCGCTAAACGTCAACGCCACCTTGCCGGATTTCGGATCATAGTTCGGCGCGAAAATGACGCGGCATTCGCAGTCGTTGAAGAAATAGCGGCGATTGACTTCAAACTCGTTCTCCACAAGGTTTTCCACATTGTTTTTTCCATCGCCTTCTTCCGGAAGATTCCACCGTGTCCAGAGGATGGACGCCTTGCTCTGATTGGGAAGATACTGGTAATAAATGGTTAAGATGGAGCCATCCGACAATTCGACGGAGGCGGGATAGCCTAGATCGCCGTTCGGCCCGTCGTCGCGAATGATGATGTCCGTCTTCCACGTCTTGCCTTCATCGTTTGAAATCATGCAACGTTGTCCAAACGGCGCCTGGCGGTAGCCATAGACGCAGATGATCGCTCCGGAAGAATGGCGCAACAGATGCGGCGGCGCGCCATGCGCGCCGACATCCTCCATGACGGACCATGTTTTCCCGCCGTCGTTTGAGCGTGTAACCATCGTGCGGAAAGGCTGTTCCACGCGGACGACGCCCAGCAGGCTTCCATCCGGCAATTCGATGGCATGCGGTTCGTGGCATTGTTCGCAAAGCACGCCTTCCGGCCGCGGCACGTTGCCGAGCATTTCCCAATTGCGGCCTTCATCCGTTGAACGCGCCGCGCAGATTTCCGTATCGCCGCGCATCGTCCACATGACGCCTTCGCCGGTCATGAGCCATCTCTTGCCGAAATACAGCCATGAACCATCCTTTAGAACAATAAATCCATGCGGCGTATTGACGGGAGCGCGACGCGGCTCGCCCCAATATTCGCCATCTTCGCTGACGCGAATCCACGAATCCAGTTCGCGTTTAAGCAGTTCCGGCGTCCATGTCTCGAAGACGTCCGCCATCGGCTTCACCCAGTTCTTCCACGTACCGTCTGGATTCCTCTGGTTCCGCCAAATCTGCCACGTATTGGACGTAAACCACGTCACCGCAAGGCGTTTTCCGCCAAGATTCACGATGCCCGCGTCGCGGTCGTCCAGTGGTGTGTTGTTGATTACTTTCGGATAGCTCCATGTCTTGCCGTTGTCGCGGCTTTTGCAGATCGTGGTCCGCCCCCATGGGCAGACATGACCTTGCCGCAGGCCGGATGCGACGACGCAAAGCGTTCCGTCGTCCTGCTTTGTAATGCTCGGCCAGCCAAAATAGCCGAACGGTTCGTCTGGAAGGCTGCAGACAATGCCATGGACGGCGTTGCGGACTCGTTGCGGCGCACCATCCGCCATACAAACACCAATCGCCAAAGACGCAGTCATGATTATCGGCACTGTTTTCATATTTTTAGCTAATTGTAAATTGTAATTTGTTAATTATTAATTGTTAATCATCCAGACAATTGTATGTTTGTAGCATGTATCGAACGATGTCCAACATCAAGATTTCTGAACGCATCTTGAACTCAATCGGAAGCATGCTCAACCGATCGAATTCAGACCCTTTCTGTAGGAAACGCTGGCGGTTGCAGTTGCAGAACGACCGCGGAACGGGAAGTGAATACGACTCCAACGTAAAACAGCCTTTGAAGCCGACATCGATCAGACCATTGATGATCGCGTCGTAATTCGTGTTGCCGCAGAACGGTTGCACATGGGCATCGAAGCCATGGACATTGTCATGAATATGCACTGCCATCAAGCCGTCGCCCATCTCCATGATGGATTTGTACTGATCCACGCCGTGGCAGTTGCCGTGGCCAACATCCCAACAGCAACCGAACATGGGATGATTGTTCAGCCGTGCGCGAAGTTCATTGAAATCAGCGCCTTCGAAAAGGAAATACGTCGGGCAATTCTGCCAGCATGTGTTTTCCGTGTAAATTTTAACACCCGTCGTTTCTGCTTCAGGAAGAAGCTCTCCATAGAATTTCGCGTTGGCCGCCATGAATTCTTCCCGCGTGCCGTTTGGACGGCAGATTCCATGCACGACCATGCCTGGTATGCCGAGCATCTTGCAAATCTGCATCTCACGTTTCAGCATAGAGATACGATATTCACGGTCAGGCCCTTCGTCGAAGCAGCCGTCGGTGGCATGGGCTTGAACGAAATCCACGCCGACCTCTTCGCCCGCCTTGCGTATGCCTTCAGCCCATTCCCGCCAGTTGTCAGAACGCATTGGCGAACCGTCATAGTACACACTGTCCAGCGAGACATCGATATGCTTGAAGCCGCATGCCGCCAGCAGCCGCACGGCCCCTGCCACATTTTCTCTCGCCACATAATCTTTAAAATCGCCTGTCGTTGTCGCGATTCTCATGATGCTATTCTCCTAAATCAAAGAGGTGCCATCGGCGTCTCGCCGTTGGCTTGGGGTGCCATCGGCGTCTCGCCGTTGGCTAGTTTTTTAGCGCAGGCGGGACGCAAGCGCCACTTCCAAAGGCGCAGGCGGGACGCACGCGCCACCTAACTTAAAATCCCTGCGCGGCAAGCCACTTCGTGCAGAGGTCCGCCCACTGTGAGACGATGGGATTACCGACCGCCAATCCAAGGCCATGATGCCCTTCGGGGAAGATGTGCAGTTCGAACGGCACTTTGCAGTTCCGTAGCGCATTCGCGAAATACAGCGTGTTCTCTACAGGAACGAGTTCGTCTGCGAACGTCGTCCATAGGAACGTAGGCGGTGTCTGCGGCGTCACGCGGTATTCCAACGACAGATATTCCTGCATCTTCGGATCGACCTTCCCGTGGGCGTCGTCCAGCAGGCAGTGCATCGAGCCGTCGTGTCGTTTGAAGCCGAACGTAATGACAGAATAGCAGGAGACGAACGCGTCCGGACGCGACGACTGCTTGTCAACAGGATCGTCCGAATTGAGCACGGTTGATTCGAAAATCGTGGAAGCAGTTGCCGCGCAATGGCCGCCAGCGGAGAATCCAAGAATGCCGACGTGGTTCGGATCAATATGCCATTCCGCCGCATGATACCGCACCAGACGGATGGCGCGACGCGCGTCTTCCGCCGGAATCGGATAGCGGTACGGCGACACACGATACTGCACGACGACCGCCGGAATGCCCGCCGCGTTCAGCATTTTCGCAATCGGTTCGCCTTCATGGGCCGCCTTGAAATGATAACCGCCACCAGGCAACACGACGACCAAGCCGCGCGGTTTGCTAATATCATAGTTTTCAGGCATATACAACGTCAAATCCGGCTTGTCCTCCACAGCGTCGCCTTTCGCTCCGGGCGCTCCGTCCGGCCACAACAACAATTTCAATGGTTCGCTCATGTTTTCCTCTGATTGTTTGAATGGTTATGAATATTTAAGAAACTACCATTAATATAGCATGCGCCATCGTTCTGAACCTTTCGCTTCACGGAGCTAAGAGCTTAAAGCTGAATGCTTAAAGCAAAAGCAGATATTTCAGCATCAAAGCCGACGGCAGCGAGACTATTTGCTTAATCTGCACTACTATTGTTCATTTTCTTGTTTTTTTAGCAAAGATTTTTCCACTGTCTAATTGTCTAACCGTCCCCCGTCTAGCGTCTTGTCGTCTATCGTCTCCGCCCGTCTCGCGTCTCACGTCTCTCGTCTCACGCCCCCCAAAAAGCAATCCTGATTGCTTTTGCCCCCCAAAAACAGGAGGGCGCAATGGCATCGCCATCACGCGGTTTGACGCGAGACGCGAACACAAAAAACAGAAGACGATAAGACATGAGAGGAAAAGATTGCATGATGATTATTTGGTTGCGTCTTGTGTTCGTCGCTTCACCAAATCGTTCGTTTGGAATGACTTTCGCGCACATCTTCCTCACGCAGATGATATACGACCCAGTGTATCCGAATCGCCACATTCCGCCGCTTCTTCTGGTCAATCACCTCATCTTCATACCTGTCAACACGGAACTTGCCGAAATTTCCCTTTGACGTGCGGAAAAGCACGACAGAACCGCTCTTCAATGGGCTTTTTCCATCCTTCGTGTATTCCAGCGTCATGTCAGAAAATTTCTGCTTCGCAATGTAACTAACTTGCACCTGCTGGAACGGTGTCAAGTTATTGGTCATCGGCAACACTTCGCAGCCATTGCGCGGTTCCAATGTAAGTTTCTTGTTTTCAATGTCATAACTCCAATAAAAATCCACATCGGCCTCCACAAGTTTCTGGTCCTTCGCTTTTGCCGATGTAACCCAATCCGAATGCTCGCCTTTGACCGTCACGGCATTTAAGTCCGCATCCCACGGCATATTAGGACGAATCGTCGTCGTTCCAGTCGTGTAAAGGTTGTCGTTCCATTCCTGAACGACCTTCTTGCCCTGCCTGGCCTCCAAAAGAAGTGTTCTGATTTTCGGATTCATATCAAGGTCCATGACGGTCTTGCCGTCTTCATTCGTCCATTTGACATTCGCGCCGTTCGCCAGCAACCAGCGGATCACATCTTCATCAGCCTTCTCCCGCACAGCATAATACAACGGTGTCTCCTTCTGTATCACGCCGTCCTTTTCGATCTCGCATTCGGCGTTCACGTTGATTCCCAAGGTCTTAAGACGTCCCAAAAGCTCAATGCGATTCTTGTGCTTCATCGCCGCCAGCAAAACACGCCCATACTGCGGGGCTTTCATCGACTTCACACGCTGCATAGCCGTCTTCAAGAAGCCTTTGGACATCTTCTGCTCAATGGCATTGGCGATCACCTGCGCCTTCAGTTCATCCGTCAAATCATCCTTGTTCGCTTCAAACCACGCATTGAAAACCTCTTGCTGCAACGCATGATTGTCACGCAAATACCCATGCTGGCACATCGCAACAATTCCCGCGATATTCTTCCGTGCCAATGCACCCGCGTCATCTCCATTATTCTTGAAAAACACGCCCGCATTGAACAATATCTCAGGATCGGCCTTGTGTTTCAACAACATAAGCACCGCTCCGTGAACTTTTCGCCCATTGTCAATCGCAATCTGCAACGGCATTTTGAATTTCTCACCAGGCGCACGCGGCCGCCAGTTTACATCCGCCCCTTGTTTCAGCATGAATTCGACCGCGTCCCAATGCCCCCGCGCACAAGCTTGCTGCAACAAAGACGTCCCGTCTTCAGACACCCAGTCCAACTTAGCACCCGCATCAATCAACGTCTTGATTTCCTTGGCATTGCGTCGTTTCAAAGCCGCCTCCAACTGCTTTTGGCGCTGCTGTGCCTCCTCGCTGATTTTCACTTTCTTCTCTTCGTCTTCTTTGTCCTCCTTCTCCTTCTTCTTTTCGTCTTCGACAACAACCTTTTCAGCCTTCTCCTCCGGCTTGCCGTCATCGGCTACAAAGCCCTGCTCCTCGTCCTCATCCTGTTCAACGACAGGTATTTCAACTGATTTATTTCCAGCAGCCTCCAAAGACGTATCCATTTCTTCCACGTTTTCCGTCTCCACATCTGCCGAAGGAAAATCATCCTCATCCATGCGTTCTTCAACAATCGCCTCCTGCGGTTGTTCTGCCTTCACATCCTCCTTATTTTCAGATACTTTCAATACTGTCTCTACCAACGGCAACTGCGAAGCATCCTCGCGAGACACGGCCAGACCATAGCCAACGCAAAACGCCAACACAAACAACGCAACATACGATACTTTCATTATCCACGAACCTCCTGTTTGATTTCTCCGTCTCTTTGTTTCCGCCGACACGGCTTTCATTTTTCTAACATTCCTTCCCGTCGTCACTTGTCCTCCACCATCCACAATTTCCTGCAACTCCTCCGCCGCCAGATGACGGCTCAAATCCACTCCGTCCAAACACGCCAGCATCTCCTCCACATCAGCTGGCCGTTCATCTGGATTTTCGTTCAACAGACGATGGACAAGCAAGACCAAATCCGATGACAGCTCCGACCGCATCTCCCACAGCGGCATCATCTGCCCCGCATTTCCAAATGGCTCATGTCCAGTCAGTAACATATACATCATCGCACCGATGCTGTAGAAATCAGACCGTACGTCAACCTGTTCGCACGTGGTTTCAGGTGCCGAAAAACAACCTGTCAGCCCAGCGAAGCCTCTGTTTTCCAATAGGATGCTACCATCCGAAGCGACATGGACACCGTCCAATGTCAAGCCTCCATACCCAAGCCCCGCCACCTCAAACGGTTTCAACACCAACACGGTGTTCCGCATAACCGCCAGACAGTACGATTCGCTTAACGGCCCTTCATTACGCAAAAGTTCCAACAGCGACCGACCGTCCTTGCATTTGGATACGACATTCGATTCCAATGGCGCAAATGAAACATTAACTTCCTTATTGACAGATAGTTCAGAATATTGCAACAGGTCGTTCTCATGCTTCATGATCCCTTCCACGACCTCGACGTCATGCTCCGTCAACGACACGCCGAAGCACTTGACCAAGCATACGCTGTCATCGCGGACATTGACCGCACGGTAAATTTCCGTCACGCCGTCCGCATGAAGGACGCTCTCCAGACGATAGTCGCCCAGAAGCTCGCCGACTTGATGCCGCCGAGCCGCGTCACCACTTGTTTTTGACAGCCTTTCAACCATCTTCACACCATATCTTGGCTCCAAATCAATTTCATATCATCGCCGTGACTTGCAAAAAAAAACAATCAATACACATTATTATATATTGTCATGCCATTTTTTCACTTTTCCATTATTGTTTTTTCATTTCACGAGAGAAAATTACAATGACCGCCAATTCCTTCGCCAGTGAAGACATCTTGAAAAAAGCCACCGAAGTCCTTGATATTGAAATAGAAGGACTCCAAACCATCCGCAAGAACCTTGGCCAGCCCTTCGTTGACTGCGTCAAACGCTGTTTTGACACGGTCTCACGCGGCGGCAAACTCGTCGTCACCGGCATCGGCAAAAGCGGCCATATCGGCCAGAAAATGGCCGCAACACTCGCCTCCACTGGTTCCCGCGCCGTCTTCATGCATCCCGTCGAAGCCATGCACGGCGACCTCGGCGTCGTCTCCCCGCAGGACACCCTCCTCGCTCTCAGCTACAGTGGCGAAACGGACGAACTACTCGCCGTCATCCCCGCCATCAAACGGCTCGGCATCGACATCATCGCCATCACTCAGAAGGCGGACTCGCGCCTCGGCGAATGCGCGGAACTCGTCGTCCCCATGCCCGTCCCCCGCGAAGCCTGCCCCTTCAATCTCGCTCCAACCACGACCACCACGGCACTGACCGCCCTGGGCGACGCTCTCGCCATGACCATGCTCTATCTCCGCCATTTCCAGCTCAACGACTACGCCAAACTGCATCCAGCTGGTGCAATTGGCCGTTCCATCACCTTGAAAGTCAAAGATTTCATGAGAACAGGCGACCATGCGGCCAATGTCCGCCCAGGCACTTCAGTCCGAGACGCCCTCCTTGCCATGACCGCCGCCCGCTGCGGCGCCGTCGCAATCGTCGATGACAACAACAACCTCCTCGGCATTTTCACGGACGGCGATTTCCGCAGACGCATCACCACGGATACGTCCGTCATCGACGCGGCCATCGAAACCGTCATGACGCAGAATCCCATCACCATCAACGAAAATTCCATGGCCGTTGAAATCATGAAACTCCTGGAAAAACGAAAGATAGATGATATCCTCGTCACGACGGACGACGGCAAATTCGCGGGTCTTGTCGATATTCAGGACCTTCCGAAATTCAAAGTCATGTAACCGCACCAGATACAATCGTTTCGATGTCCAGTATTCAGCTTTACGACCGTTCAACAAAAAGTATTGTCGAGGAAACCGTCCTAGGAGACACGTTTGTCCGTCTTGCCTACGCATCCCCCTTGAAACACGTTCTTTCATGGCCGCTTTTCTCCCATGCCTGCCTCTCGCGCCTCATGGGATGGTATGCGGACAGGCCGTCTTCCATAAAGCGTATCCCAAAGACTATCAAGGAATTGAACATCAACATGGAGGATTATGAAGTCCCCGAAGGCGGCTTCAAATCCTTCAATGATTTCTTCACCCGCCGTCTCAAGCCGCATGCCAGACCGTTTCCAGAAGAGCGAACCCTTTTCGGCTCGCCAGCGGACTGCCGTCTCTTTGCATGGCAGAACCTCCAAAACGACCTCTGCATTCCCGTAAAAGGCGACCGTTTCACCGTCGCCCAACTGCTTGGTCCGTCCCATGTCAAGCTCGCCGAACTCTTTCATGACGGCTCGCTCTGTGTCTGCCGCCTCTGCCCCGCAGACTACCACCGATTCCATTTTCCGGATGACGGCCGCTTCGTCGCAACTTGGCCAGTCAAAGGAAAATACAACTCCGTCAATCCCCTTGCGCTCAATCAAAATCTGAATGTATTCACAACGAACTACCGCGAAATCTCCCTAATGAATCTTGCCAATTTCGGGCTAACGCTTTACATCGAAGTCGGAGCCTTCGCCGTCGCCTCCATCACCCAGACGAGCGACGGCCCCACCTTCAAGCGAGGAGAGGAAAAAGGCTATTTCTCCTTCGGCGGCTCAACAATCATTCTTGTCTTCCAGAAAAATCATATACATTTTGACCAAGATATTCTTGAACATACCGAGCAGAACATCGAAACACTCGTCAAGACAGGACAGCCCATTGCTAAAAGCTCTTGATTTCAAACAAACATCGGATTTTTTTTCTTATCAATTTCCCTTTTGATTTATTATCAACGATACATCGCATCAAGAAGCTGACATGGAAAAGACAGAACTATCCAGCAATCTAGAAGACTATCTGGAAGCCATTGCGGAACTTGTGGAAATGGAAGGCCATGCCCATACAAAAGACCTTGCGGACAAGTTACATATAACCATGCCGTCTGTCACCAACGCCCTCCAGACGCTCGGAGCGCGCAATCTGGTTGACTACCAACCGCATTCGCCTGTCACGCTCACCGCAGCCGGTGCGCAACGTGCCGCCATCATCCGCAACCGTCATCTCGCCATGCGTATTTTCTTTTCGAAAGTCCTTAAGCTGGAACCAGATGAAGCGGACGAAGCGGCTTGCAAAATCGAACACATCATCGGCGAAAAAGTCTTTTCACGCTTTGTATGCCTTGTGCAGGCCATCACGACACGCAAAGATTGCCGCCATTTGCGTACTTTTTTGGAGAAGGTCATGCCACAGCTCCATTCCGATGAAGATGACGAAGCTGAACTCATCCCGCTGACCGAACTTCCTGAAGGCAAATGCGCCATCGTTGGATATATCAGTGAATATCTCCTTGAAAACAAGGAGTTTGCAGACCACGGTCTAGTCTGCGGAACATTCCTTCAAATGGAAGGTTACATCGCTCCTGAAAATAAGCTGAAAATCAGAGTCCTTTTTTCCTCCATTTCAATCAATCATAACGACGCCGCCAATATTTTGGTAAAGCCGACGATTGACTAAACAAAGCGGTGTTTGCGCGTCCCGCAAACGGTCGCACAAAGCGCGCCATCCTCCCTAATCACTAACCACTAATTTCCTTTCTACCAAGCAATAAAGCGAGATAAGAGCGGCGCTGAGCAGAATACCGCCCATGATGTCCGTCAGCCAATGGACGCCTGACAGCATTCGGCTGATGACCGTCTCCACCATCAGAAGCCAGCAGGCCGCCGTCGCCCAAAACTGCAATTTCGGCCACTTTTTCAGCCGATAGCGGAACTGCAACGTCGCAGTCAATAACACACATATCGCCAGCATCGTATGGGATGACGGATAAGACGCCTCCAATTGCCCGTCCTCCAAAACAGGACGGTAATTCACAACTACTTTGTCAAAAAGCACATAGAAAAACATCACCAGCACATAGAATCCGCCCATCAGCCAGACGCCTTTGTCAACGGCACGCAGACTGCGACCTTTCACAAGCTGCCACGCGCCTAATAATGCAAATCCTCCCGCGACCGCCAGTGAAAACAGGCCGAGCAGTTCCGAAAATTTATACCATGATTCATGGTAGCCGAACGCCTGGAGACCGCTGTTCAGCCCCGCCAGACCGACTTTGCTCTCTTCAGGTCCGATTGCCTGGACGCCCACCGTCTTCACGATTATCGTGAAAATGACGAATGCCGCCCATGCGCCGATGGTCCAATACAATTCCTTCTTGTCGATTTTCATGCTTTTCCTTGAATGCTAATGACTTTCAACAATGCCTGGCAGCCTTCCAGAATATCTGAATACGTCGTTTCAAAATCGCCCGTGTACCATGGATCGGAAATGTCCCGCGGTTTGTCGGAGAAATCCAGCAGATTGAAGATTCGATCATCCACGCCCTTCCCCAGAATCCGCCGCATATTGCGAAGATTCATCTCGTCCATGCCAATGAACAAGTCGTATTTTTCCGCGTCATGCCATGTCAATTGGATGGCGGTATGCGGCCGCATCGGAATTCCAAACCGTTTCAATATTCTGCAAGTTCCATAATGAACGCCATTTCCGATTTCCTCCGTGCTCGCCGCGGAAGAAGCGGTCATGACATCATTGCGGTTCGCCTTGCGCAGCAGATCCGCCATGACCATCTCCGCCATTGGTGAACGGCAGATATTCCCATGGCAGACGAACATGATGCGATGGACGGGAAACGGCAGATGGGTGACGGTCTCGCTCATTCGCCCAGCTCCGACTTGATCTGCATGATGAGTTCACGGCCATAGAACTGGAACCCAAAGTCATTCGGATGCAAATACTTGTCGCTAAACATCTCCTCCAGATGCGGCACCATCATGTAGCCGTCCAGCAGATGGAAATTCATGTATGGCTTGACGGCCTCCGTCAAATAGCCGCGCAATTCGTCGAACGTTCCGATGTCCGTCACGCGGTCGCGATCACGTCGCCACAGCGGAAGTATCGCAAACACAGGAATATCTGGATACAAATCATGGAGATTCGAATAGAATCCGTTCATCTGTGCGAAAAACGTCTCCTTCGTGTTTTTATGCGACCAATCGTTCGTGCCGTATGCGACGGTGATGATGTTCGGCCTGTTCTGGCCGGGAGCCGTCGCCAGCGCGGGATTGAAGACGTCTCCGCCAATCGCCTTGTTGAAGACCTGCGCGTTCAACGCATCGGCAAGCTGGTTGGGATACGCAAGGGACGGATAGACGGCGTCATAACCCTGAGTAATCGAGTCGCCATAGCTGTAGATGGTTCTGAACCGCGGACTTGGCCCCAAAATCTTCCATCCTTCGATGTCAAAAGACTTGACATGGATCGCAGACAGGCAGGGGAAATACACGATGATTTCGTTCAGCTTGCCGTCCAACTTCACAGTCAGTTCATTGTCAGGACATTCCAGAAATGATTCATGCCCAGCGTGCTTCACCATAACGCCATTCACATAAACATCGAAATAGTAGAATGTACGGGAGGAGCCTTTCACGACGTGATAGGAAAGCGTGAATCCGTCCGCGTCCGTTACAAAGGCCAGCCTCACGCAGGAGGCCGCGTATGATTTTCGCTGGAAATCCGCATTTCCCTTGAATGCGTGCATTTCCGCCGCCGTGAAGCGATGCGGCACGATGCAGTCATCTTTGACCACGATGGACTCCGCCCCTTGGAAAAGCGGTATGACTTCACTGAATGGCAATTTCATAATTTTCTCTTGTTGTTCTTGTTGTGTAAATCAACGCCCCGCCAGCGACCGTTGGCGCAAATGTCGGAAGATGATATCGACGGGAGGCTGGTCCGTCAATGCAAGCACGTGTTCGACGTCTAGATTCGCGCACGTTTCGTGGCACTGCCGCAGGAATTGATCGACTGCCTGCTGGTAAACAGGCCGTATGTCCTTGGGATTCGTCACGATACGTTCGCCAGTCTCCAAATCGACAAATGCCGTCGCGTCGCGAAAGGAAAAGTCGATTTCCTGCCTGTCAAGAATCTGATAGACGATCACATCGTGTTTGCGCCGTTTGAAATGCGACAGCGCGGGCCTGATTTTTTCGATGTCATCGAACAAATCCGAAAAAATGACGACGAGTCCGCGCCGTCTGCTCTGTTCGGCCAGTCCGTGAAGCGTTGCGGCCAAATCCGTCTGGCTCGTCGGCTTATGGGAGGCCAGCGTGTTGCATATCGTCCGCAGATGCTCCGCTCCGCTGCGGGGGGGGAGCAACGCACGGCATTTTGAATCAAACAACGCCAGCCCCACGTTGTCCTGATGGTGGATGGTGATATAAGCCAACGCCGCCGCGAGGCGGCACGCGTATCGGTATTTGCTGTCGCGTTTTTCATCGGACGTGTAGAACATGGAACGTGACGCATCGACAAGCAGGTGGACGCGAAGGCTCGTTTCCTCCTCGTACTGCCGCAAATACAGGCGTTCGTTCTTTCCATAAACCTTCCAATCCAGATGCTTGGGATCATCCCCCGCCACATACTGCCGATAGTCCGCAAATTCCACGGAAATACCTTTCAATAGGCTTCGATGCGCACCCGTCATGGTGCCTTCCACGGTAAAACGGGAACCGAGCGTAAGGCGTGAAAGACGCGTCATATCCTCCGCGCTCAACAATTGGCTGATCCCGTCTGCAACTGGCATTTATGGTTCCTGTTCTTTTCTTCCATGGAATGATTTGTCTTACGTTGCCTTTACTTTAAATTATTCTTATGAAAAATCAAAAAATGCCATGCGTATATGGAGAAAAGTTGTGACGGAAGATTCAAAACAGACCGTATTCAGAAGCCAGGACGTCCCGAAGACACCAGGCGTATATGTATATAGAAACAGCGGCGGTGAAGTCATTTACGTCGGAAAAGCGCGTAATCTCCGCAGCCGCATGAGCTCCTATTTCCGTCCATCAACCGCCATGCAAAGCGATCCGCGCCGACGCGCCCTCATCCACAGCATCGCCAGCTATGAAATCTTTCCCGTCGAAACCGAGCAAGAGGCACTCCTCCTGGAAGACCGTTTCATCAAGCAGTACAATCCGCGATACAACGTCGATCTGCGTGACGATAAACGCTATCTCCATATCTGCATCGATCCGACGGAGACCTATCCGCGCCTCCAAACCGCCCGCTTCCGCCGTGAAGACGCCAGAATCTACTTCGGCCCGTTCCCCTGGGCGACCGCACTCCGCACGACCATCCGTTTTCTGGAAGTGCGCTACGGCCTGCGCAGTTGCAAGGTCGGCGAACCAGACGAAGATACGAAGCTCCACTGCCATGAGGACGTCATCCGCGACTGTATGTGCCCCTGCATGAAAAAGGTCACGAAAGAGTTTTATCATGAACGACTTGAGAAAGTCATGGCTATTCTCCGCGGCGATTGCCGTGAGCTTGTCGAAGAACTGACGGAGAAGATGACCGAACAGGCCAGGCAAATGAATTTCGAGGAGGCGGCCTCCATCCGCGACATGATAGCCAATTTAAAATCCGTTTTGGAACCCAACCGCCGTTTCATCAACCAGACCATCAGCAACCGCAACGCATCCACGAACATGGCGGCCGTCGAAGCCCTTCAGGAAGCCCTCGGCATGGACAAGCCGCCCATCGTCATGGAATGCTTCGATATGTCAAACATAAGTGGCGTTCTTGCAGTTGGTTCCATGGTCTGCTTCAAAAATGGCCGTCCTTCCACTAACGACTACCGCCGCTTCCGAATCCGCTCCCAGACCGCCAATGACGACACCGCCTTCATGAAGGAAGTCCTGACACGCCGCTACGGCCGTCTCATCCGCGAAAACCTCCCATTGCCGGATCTTATCGTTCTTGACGGCGGTGCAGGACAGCTACGGATTGGCATGGAGGTATTCAAGGAAATCGGCATGCCGGACATCGTGATGATTGGCCTCGCCAAACGCCATGAACACATCATTTGGCCAAACAGCGACGAAGAACAAGAGCTCCCGCGCGAGCATCCCGGCCTCCGTCTCCTCCAGGCCATCCGCGACGAAGCACACCGCTTCGCCAATGGCTACCATCGCACGCTCCGCAACAAGCGGATCACCGATTCGTTGCTTTCCGACATCCCTGGCATCGGTGAAAACCGTTGCAAACAACTGCTTAAGCAATTCGGCTCCGTCAAGGCCATCGCAAAGATGACTCCCGAAGAACTCGCAGAAAAGGCCGATGGAGTCGGCCCTGAAACAGCGAAAAAAATCATTGACTATCTCACATCCCACTTGGCCTGAATAGGTTATGTCATTCACAAACAAGGAAACATCATGCAAAAACACCTGCTGTCCATGCTTTGCCTTACTCTTTCCGTTCAATGCGCCGTCATGGCCGATGTGACGCCGCAGTTTTCCTTCACCTACCGCGACAACGAATACACAGGCATTCCGGCAGGGTGGAAGAAGGAACAGAAATCATTGAAGGACAAAGGATTCCGAACGGAAATCACCACAGCGACAGAGCCGGACGGTGTCACGCTCATCCTCGAAAAGACCGTCTATGCCAAACATCCAGTCGTCGAATGGTCACTGTCTTTCGAGAATCGTTCACAGCAAGACACTGGCCGTTTCACTCGCATTTCATCGGCGGATTTTACGATTCCTTTCGGCAAAAACGAATCCGTAACGATGTGGAAAGGCATCGGCGAAGCTCCCAATCCGCCAGACAACTATTCGTTTACGCGCATTCCGATGGAAGACGGAAAAACCGTGGAAATGTCTCCAATTGAAGGATATCCGAGTTTCAACGCATTCCCGTATTTCCGTGTCTATTCTCCGAAGCGCGGCTACACGGTCGCCCTCGGATGGGAGGGGCAATGGCATGCCTCCATCGCCAAAACAACGAATGGCATTTCAATTCGTGGAGGCCAGCAGACGGTCGATTTCTTCCTCAAGCCTGGCGAAAAAGTCATAACTCCAAGAATCACCGTTCTTTCCTACAAAACAGAAGACGATGCTGTCAATCTCTGGCGGAAATGGTTCAGGGAGTTCATCCTGCCGCGGGAAGCAGATGGACGAATCATTCGCCCACGTCTTGTCGCGGACGGACATGAACACGGCGAACTCTATTGCGAAATTACCTGCGACCGACAGATTGAACTCGTCAAACTATTGCGCGAACGTGGGTTAAATTTCGACTCATGGTGGATTGACGCAGGTTGGTACATCCGTGAACTGCTCCCAAATCCCCCTATCGGCCAATGGTTTCTTGTAGGCGATTGGACGCCCGATCCCAAACGTTTCCCGAAGATGTTCAAGCCGTTGTCAGATGAACTCGCCCGCGAAGGCAGCGAACTTGTCCTTTGGTACGAACCAGAGCGCGTCCATGAAAAGTCGCCTATCCTGCCTGAAATCTCAAAATATCTCGCCCCTCCCAATCACATTCTCTCGAAACGCTATGACCTCTCCAATCCGGAAGCGGTTGACTATCTCATCAAAACCATCGGCAAATCCTTGCAGGACAACGGTGTAAGCTTCTACCGCCAAGACTCCAACGGAGCAGGCCCCATCCATTTCTGGATGAGTACGGAAAGCACGTTGAATGACGGTCGCCGCGGCATGGTCGAAAATAAGGCGATTCAGGGCATGTTCCGTTTCTGGGACGGTCTCAAACAAGCCAAACCAAATCTGTTGATCGACGTATGTGCTTCTGGTGGAAGACGCAACGACCTTGAAACGCTCCGCCAGGGAGCCGTTCCGCTTCATTACAGCGACGTCGGCTACGAAGATTTCATCTCCAAGCAGCGTTACCACCATCTGCTGAACCAGTGGTTCATCTACTATAAGAACATCGCGCAGCACTGCTACGACGGCGGAAAGCTCAACCAATGGAAATCCGTCATCGACATCGCGCCATTCCATACCGTTTATGCGCCCTCCTTCCTGCGCGAAGACAATTCCGCCGAACGGAAATGGAACGAAGTATGTGCAAAAGTCGCGCCGTATCAAGTGGATGCGGATTACTATCTGCTGACTCCCGAAATCTTCGGCATCGACCAGTGGTGGGTCTGCCAATTCCACGATCCAGCCACACAGACTGGCATCCTGCAAGTCGTCCGCAACGAAAAGAATACGGACGACACGCTTCACATCGAGCTGAAAGGCATCCGCGCAAACCGCACCCTTCATTTTGAAGACCTCTACTCAGGAGAAAAATTCGCTTCCAATCCCAAACTGGACCTCAAGCTTGCTCCTGGAACTGCAACGGTTCTAATCTACTCTCCCACAAAATAAATAATCTTCTAGCGCCTCTAGAAAATCTAGAAAATCTAACGCCTCTAGAGCTTCTAGCGCCTCTAGCGCCTCTAGCGCCTCTAGCGCCTCTAGCGCCTCTAGCGCCTCTAGAGCTTCTAGAGCCTCTAGAAAATCTAGAAAATCTAGAAAACCTAAAACTCAAGGATTTCCAGCAATGACGATTTCGTCCGCCTTCGAGGAATAGATATAGTAGTTTCCTGGTACGAACCCGCCTGCTTTCGGAACGATATAGCAGTTAGATACGCCGTCGTACAGGAAGCAGCGCTTCTTGGCCAGCAGCGCTTGCGATTCGGCATCCAATTGAATTGAAATGGAAATCTTGTTCCAGCCTGGCCGCAGATGAATTGTCTCAATCACTTGACTGTTCACGGCATCGCCATTCGTCTGTCCCATGCCGAGACAGGCATTATGTTCCTTATTGTCAGAGTTTTCTGTCGTTTCAAGTTGTTGCAGGGCAATGTCTTCGTCAGAAACTACCCAAACGGAAATCTCGTCTGACGCGGCGTGCCATTCGCCATCAACCAACGCCGCCAAACGGAACGCAACCCGTCCCAAGCTCTGCCCCGACAGGCAGATGCTGCGGCTGTCTCCAGAAATTCCTTCCGCAACCGTAGTATAATCCTTCCCATCGCAAGAGGCGGTCAGGCGAAATGCCTCCGCCATATAGCAGGCAGGAAAGCTCCAACGTAGTTCGAACTTGGTTCCCTGTCTCTCCGCCATGCTTTCAAACATGGGACTCGGCCGTGGCACCATGCCAATGTAGCCATACAAAATCGTGGAAAGGGAATCCATGACCAGATAACCGTCGCCTTCCCCATACCAACCATAATTAAGATGGACAAACTCCTGAAAGCCGTCATGGAAATAACCGTCCGCAACGACGGCATGCGTACAACCGTTCTTCTTTTCCAGCACAACGGCGACCGGATGCTTCTTCTGAATCTCCGCCTTCAGCCGTTCTCTAAGTCCATTCCGCCATAACATCATTTCCGCAAGCTCGTAGCCCAAGTGCTGATGAAGTCCTTCTGCAAGTCCCGCCATGCTGACTTTCGTGCTAAACGACTTGAATCTCGCGTCTCCCAACATGGCAAGTTTCAGCATCAGCCTGGAGACATCATTTGTTGCGCCATCCATTTTTGTCCATTCGATCCTCTCGCTGAAATCAGCCGTAAGCGACAGATTCATATCATTATCCGCCAACGTCTTGCATCCTTTTCCCTGATGCGGCCATCCATAGTAGTTCATCAATTGCGCGACAGCCGTGGTCGAACAGCCTGTTGGAGCCTTGATGGATTGCTCTGCACAAGTGGAAAATTCAGGAAACTCATCGTTGAAAGGAGTCCACTGCCCCCAATGCGTCTTCACAAAATGCGGAATCCAAACTTGTTTTGCAACATCTTCCAATTCAGATGGTTCAGCCAGAAGAGAAGCCCATCTGCTGGCATTGCTCGCCTGATTTTCTTTATCGTATTGTCTTGTCCGAAAAAGTTCAGTCTGCCTTCTAAAGACTGGAATCCAGGCAGAATATAGACATTCATCAAGTATGCCGCCTTTCGTCGAAAAGAACACGACAGGCGGCAAATCGGTATCCGATGTCATGACAAGACAACCATGCGGCTTTAGAAGGACGCCTGTCAATTCATCTTCCAACGGGATGATTTTTTCCACGCTAACGGTGGATTTTAGGCTTTGGAATACGGCATTTCCGGCAATCCAATTGGTCGCGGCCATCTGAATCTGCGATTCGGAGACGGCCTCCGACAGGCATACATGGCAGAAAACCATGCTACATACCAGCAGTCCTGTCAAGATTGTCTGTTTTTGCCGTCTCATACGCACCGTCCTTGCTTTTTACGCCTAACCAGTGTTTTAGCTGTTTTTATACCATAATGTTCGTCTTCAATTGATGAACTGCCCCCCCTTTTGGACTCCTTAACGATGTTAAATAAATTATTTATCAACAAGTAGTTATTTCAAGAAAAGCTCAATTACGGGAACTTCACCGGCGGACTGCGGCAGCACGACGGGCAGTTCCAGTGTCAACGCATTTTCAGGCGATGCGCTGTTCAACGCCGTGTGAATGGCGCTTCCGCTCGTGCGGAATTTGATTTCGCTGCCGTCGCAGAGCAGCTGCGCATATTTCACCTTGTCCGCCATTCCCGCCAGATGGATGTGCTTGAACGGCCAGCTGAAGAAATGCAGATAGAGGCGTTTCTTTTCCGCATTGTACGTGTAACGGCAGTCATCGGGAGCAGTGAACTCCGCAGGCGCCTGCCCGCACCCATAGATGGAACGTGAATTGTATTTCATCCACGATGCAAATGCCGCCAGACGGTCCATCGCCCGCTGGTCGATGTAGCCTCTTGACGTCGGACCGACGTTCATCAGCAGGTTGCCGCCGCGTGACACATGGTTGATGAGCATTTCAACACACATCTTCGGCGATTTCCAAGTCGCTTCATCACGATAGTAACCCCATGAACCGGAGAAGGTTTGGCAGCCTTCCCATACGACGGGATTGCCGTTTTCATCGACCATCCCCTTGTCGGGCGTATATTGTTCAGGCGTCACGATGTCGCCGGAACCGGGCAAGTCAAGTCGGTTGTCGATGATGATGTCCGGCTGCAGCTTGCGGACGAGTTTGACGATTTTCTCGGATTCCCAATCGTCCCGTCCCTTTCCATTTTCACCCGGATAGCTGAAATCAAACCAGATGATGTCGATTTTGCCGTAATTCGTCAGCAGTTCCGTCACCTGGTCGCGCATGTATTTGGCATACCGCTTCATGTTGCGGCCTTTGTTGAACTCCTCCGGCTTGGCGCGGTTCCGCATCGGATGGACGCGGTCCAGCGTGAAATCCGGATGATGCCAGTCAATCAATGAATAATAGAAGCCGACATGCAGTCCTTCCGCGCGGAAGGCATCGACGACTTCCCGCAGCAAGTCACGTCCAATAGGCGTGTTGGGTGCCTTGTAATCCGTCCATTTGCTGTCCCACAGGCAAAAACCCTCATGGTGTTTCGTCGTGATGACGAAATATTTCATGCCCGCTTCACGAGCGGCCTTCGCCCATTCCTTCGGGTTGAACATGTCTGGATCAAACAAATCAAAATATTTTTGGTATTCTTCATTGGAGATTTGTTCATAGTGGCGAACCCATTCATGCCGTGCGAGCATGGAGTAAAGCCCCCAGTGAATGAACATGCCGAAGCGGTCATGCGTAAACCAACTCGTGTCGCCGTGCCCGTATTTGCCCATGATGAATACTCCTGTTGTTATGGTAAATTTTCTGCCACTGCCGTTGTCTTTTTCTCCACAATACGCACTAAAAATCTTTTTTCAAGCATGATAATCATGAAAAATGTAATCTTCATCATTTTTAATGCTTTTTTCAATAAGCCTCCTTGACATTTGAATTTTCAAGTGCAATTTTAATAAATTTATCTTTTCAGGGTGGTCATCAATCGCCCTCGGCGTTTCCCCACAATAAAACAAGGAGCTACCGCATGGTTTCCATCAGACTTCTCGGCACCTGCTGCGCCCTTCCGGAAAATGAACCGAACCAGGACTGCACATGTGCACTTGTCGATGACAACATTCTGATAGACACGGGCTTCTGCGCATCCGTCAATATGCTTCGGCATGGCGTCACACCCTGCAATCTAGATTATCTATTCATAACCCACTGCCATCACGACCATTACATGGGTCTTCCGCAAATACTCTTCTATCAGACGATGGCCAACCGCCGCAAAACAAAAGACAGTCCTTTCACCATCGTCGGCGTCCAGCCCGAAATTCACATGATTGTCGAACGCACCTGTCAATTTCTGCGGGCAGATCACTACAATTTCCTTCACAACTCAGATTTCAACATCGTCGATTTGACACCAGGCGAATCGTTTGACACACCACGCTATCATGTCACGACTTGCCCCACCATCCACACGGTGCCTGGCCTCTGCTACCGCTTTACGGAAAAAGAGACAGGAAAGTCCTTTGTATGTTGTTGGGACACAGCCCAATATGAAGGTCTCATCCGCCATGCAAAAGACGCGGACCTTCTGCTTCACGAAGCGTCATACGGCCCGAACCACCGCGATCCAATTCTTGTCGGCGGCCATTCAGGCGCTCCAGATGCCGCTGAACTGGCAAAAAACGCGCACGTCGGCCAATTGGCCCTCGTACACTACTACCCACGGTTGCGCGAAGCGAATCTTCAATCCGCCCGCGCAATCTTCCCCAACACCATCGCCCCCCTACCCGGCGACCTGCTGACACTGTAATTTTATATTTGGCTTACTCATTACTCATTACTCATTAATAGGAAGCCAAAAAACGTTCGTAGTCCTCCAGATTCC
>JAGCSE010000170.1 GCA_017964325.1 Victivallales bacterium
CAGCGCCACTAGCGCCTCTAGAGCACCTAGCGCTTCTAGCGCCTCTAGAGCTTCTAGCGCTTCTCGCGCCGCTAGAGCTTCTAGCGCTTCTAGAGCTTCTAGCGCTTCTATAGCTTCTAGAGCTGCTAGAGCCTCTAGAGCCGCTAGAGCCGCTAGAGCCTCTAGAGCCTCTAGAGCCGCTCGCGGGCCAGCAGGAAGCATTGCGCCACCTGGCCGATGTTGGGGCTTTGGCACTCCCAGACGATGCGTCCATCTGGCGTAGCCTCGAAGATGTGGCTCGCCTTCTTGCCGTTGCGGCCTTGCGTGTTCCAATTGCAGACAATCGTATTTCCGTTTGGAAGCCGCTGAACGCCAGCCAATATTGCGACGTCTATGTCGTATAGCTCAAAGTTCGGTCGAAGCTCCCAGACGATACGTGTGCCCTCTGGATTGAATTCAATGACTTTTCGCGATCCCGTCACAAGCGTGTTGCCGCTTGGCAGTCGGACGGCGCAGACAGGCGAGTTCAATTTTGGAAACATCCGAACGATATTTCCATCTGCATCGTATTCACGCAACGCGCCTTCCGCCGTAAATGGCACGAGATACGTGCCTTGTGGTGTCTGACGACACATTCGGAACTGTGCATGGGGCTCCTTCACGGTCGTTGAAAGTTGGATTGAATGAATTTCGCGGCCTTGTCGGTCAATTTCCACAAGACGGCATTGGCCAACGATTCCGACCAATGTGTTGCCATTCGGAAGTGGTTGGACGCTAGGCACTTCATTCGGCGGCTCGACGTTGTATTCCCATACGGTCTTCTTGTCTCGCGTGATTTCACGTGCACCATGCTGCCAGGCGATCAACACATTTCCATTGTCGAGCATCCACACATCCTGCGGATGCGCGATCGGATAGTTCCAGACGATTTCGCCCTTTTCGTTCATGATGAAAACATCGTTCCGCTGATGGCTTGAGCCCAGAAATTTGTATGGTCCGTAGTGGTTTTCATGCCAGAAATTGCGTTTCAGGCCGCCTAAACGTTCCAAGCCTTGCGGATTGTCTGGATCGATGTCCAAATCCGGCCAAATCAGTTCGCCTTTCTCTTGACGGGATGTTTCATAGAAGGCACCTAGCCGCAACGAGTTGCAATCCAGCCATAAATGGATGAGATGGCGTTCGTATGGCGTGAATTTGCCGACATGGGCGGCGTTGTCCAATTCCGCAGCCAGTGGCGCGACGCGGGCGCCGAAACGGCCTGGAATCGAACGGCTTCCGCCGTGGATGCCGCAGTAGTCTCCCGTCATTGTGCCGAGCATGCCGCCGGAGAACCAGAACGTCTTCTCGCGCAATGCATTATAGTCCAATTTTCCGTTTTGGAACCAATCGTGGCCGCAATCTCTGCACGTGCGCTCCAAAATCGGGCGGATGTGGCGTTCAAAGCTAATTGGTTCTATCGGAGACATTTCCAGTTCCAATTTCGACGGTGCGCGGCGCATCGCCATCGGCACTTTCATCGTCTTCGGGGCCTGCTGGCGTGGTTCATGGCAGCCGAGGCAGGTCAACTGTTCGCCAGGAAACGCAAACGCCACGGAGCGCATCGACTGGACGGCGTCGTGGTTCTCATCCAACAGTTGAAATATAAGTTCCTTAGCGACAGGAGCCTCGAAATGCACGCTGCCATCTTCTTCCACAGGCACGATGCCCAGCGGAATGCGTGGCGTGTTCTCCCGTTCGAAACCGATCATCGGCACGCCCATGGCGTGGTTCGTCTTCAGAATGTTCTGCACAACGCGCAGCCATTTGATTTTCACGCCTTCCGGCATCGGCTGATCCGAATCGTACACGTTCATGACGCTGATGGTCGTCTTCGGTGCGTTGGCGGAGGCGTTTTCGCCCTGCCGTGTGCGCGACGGCAACGCGGCAGGACATGGACGCGGCCGCAGCGGGATGGGATCGACAAGGCGGAAACGTTCGTCAGGCTCTGCCTGCCAGTCGCGTAAGTCACACAACAGCTCCTGGTTGCCGAAGCGATCCACCGTCACGACATGCTCCCAGCAGTTGGCTAGATAATAGTCTTCGCTCAACGGCCATGGCATGCCATATTTATAATGGAGGCGGTTGGACAGCTCCATCTCCGGATACGGCTCGTAGGGTGTAAGTCGTTTGACTTGACTGTGATAGCCATCGTCGTCCACGCTCAAGTCGAGCATGCAGAGCGAACCATAGCACTGTCCGTGGTGTGGCGCGGCCGTGAAGATGTATTTGCCGGAATTCGGAATGGCGCGGATGCCCATCTGGACAAGCGGCGTACCAAGGCGGCTGCCAAGACCGCCATAACCTATTTTAGGAAAACGTTTTACGAAATCATGCCGGGCGGAGTCGTCCAGCGTGTGCCATGGATACGGGTAGTTGCCGTGCGGGGCGCGCGGGTTCGTTCCGTCCGGATTGGCGATCCAGAAGCGGCCGCCGATGCAGTTCTCGCGGTCGGTGTAATCCCATCGTGCATAGACGAGCATGCCATCGTTGTTGACGGACGGATTCCATTCGGAGGTCTCGAAATAGCTCATCGGCACGATGTCCGAGCCGTCGTCCTTCATGGAGAAAAGCGTGTGGTTGCGCACTTTGATGTACGCGTCGAAGCAGCGGATGTAGCCGCCGCGCCGTTCGGAGACGAAGGCCAGGCGGCCGTTCGGCAGCCAGCATGGATCGAAATCGTCGTACGCTTCGTCCGTCAGCATCCGCAGGCTGGTGCCATCAACGTTGACCGTGAAGATATGCCAGCAGGTGTCGCGTGAGAAGACGTTGAACTGGTGGTAGCGGTTGGCCGTCCATGCGAAGGCGATCCGCGTACCGTCGTATGACAAGTCTGGCGTGCAGAACGCGCCAAAATCCAGCTTGCGGCCTTTGAAGCGACCGTTTTCCACGACGGAATTTTCCAGAATATTCTCGAACACAGGTGCTTCATCATGCCAGTTGCGGACGCGGTACAGGCCGCCGCCTGGAATCGTGTTGTAGCCAAAATACTGCGTCGCAAAATGGCCGCCGATGCCGTCGTTCGTTACGGGAATGGAGCGGACGGAGCCTTCGAACACGCCGCGGGAGACGCACAGAAAATCGCCGACATCAATTAGTTGTGGATTTTCAAATACAGCCTCACGCCGCAAGGCGCAGGCGGCGTAGTACAGCGCAGGCTTGAACTCCGCCTCCGCTTTCCAGATGTCCAGAAGCTTTTGGCGGCGTGTTTCCAGGCTTGCCCAGACAGATTGCCTTTCAGGATGTTTTTTCTGCAAATCTGCGAGCAGCACGCCCAGACGGCGGAGAATCGTTCCGGCGGGATTGCGGTCTTCAGGTAGAACCAATGATTGTCTGTCGAAGACCTGTTCCTCCGCAGGGCGGAAATTCGGATTGAAACGGCGCTCCTTCGCGTAATCGACCTTTCCATGGTTTTGGAGATTGAACTGCCAGTGGTCCCATACCGTATTGCGGGCGGAAAGTTTCGGAAAAAGTTCCTTTGAAAAACCATGCGCGGCAAGCCATTCCTCCGTCTCGCGACGGATTGCCGTCGTATCCTCCAGCGGCAGAGAGGCTTGCTTTTGTGACTCCAGCATTTTGATTTCTTCGGAATTGGTGATTCTTGCGTCATGTCCATGGCCTGAAAGGTCTTTGAATATGCCTTTTTCAGGAGCTTTTTCACAGCTCCATAGGCCGACCGTCGCGTCGTCCGCTGACCAATCGACGGCGCCATCGTCGCGGACAAGATGTTCCAGTTTTGCGCGTTTCAACGTGCCTTGGCAGGAAAGGTTGTCGATTTTGCCAAAATAGAATGCTTCCGTGACTTTCGCAGGAGCGGATGGAATCGACTGGATTTGATGTTCACGGACGAATTCGCCATCGACGAACAGCCGCAACCGTTTCTCCTCGAACATCAACACGACGGTGTGGTATCGTGTATCCGCTATGGACCGCCCGAATCCGACCTGTTGCGGCCTGAAGCCTGGCATATAAACAGTTAATTCATTGGAATTCGGCATGGTGAACAGTTCCCAATGCCATGGATTCCGTTTCGATTGGCTGGCGGCATAGATTTGGTATGTATTGGAGCCTTCCTGCATGATTTCCATGGAGAGCCGCAGCGGCAACGCCGCGAAAGCGTCATGCGGCTTGATCTCCAATGGGTTGTCCATTAAGTTGTGATCTGCATGGAGAATCTGAAAGCTCAAAAGAAGCAGAAAAATTATCAAGAAGCGTTTTTGCATAATAATAGGATTGTCACCGTAATAAATGGGACTGTTGGTGTCGTGTGATGTTAGGTGATAATATATCATGCAAGCTTTGATTGGGTATTATGGCGGGGAGTTTTTCTGACAGATGCACTGCCCGGAGAGCAGAACAGAATCATAACCCATCGTAACTGATTCATTACTCCACCAAGCTCGGTCGGAATTCCATCAAGCTCTGCCATAACTTGGTATGCAAAACTGTTTTTTGATACAAATTTCTTGTGGAATAATCCGCCAAAATCGACTTTTTTCATTGATTTTGGCGGATTATATGATTGTATTTACTGTGAAAAACCAATATAACCGCGTAGCGGTGGCAGGAACACAGCCGTGGGTGGAGCGGGCGCGACAGCGCAAACGTAACCCACGGTGAATGCGATAATAATATCAGAACCGCGTAGCGGTGGCAGGAACACAGATGCTATGTTAGGATTGTCGGCACCCAGCGACAAGGCCGCCAATCGTCTGGCAGAAAGAAAAAGGAAAGTTAAATTGAATGGCGGTA
>JAGCSE010000171.1 GCA_017964325.1 Victivallales bacterium
ATTTGCTTGCTGTCAAATGATTTGTCCAACGTGACGCCTTCGCCTTCGTTCTCCGTGCGGATGGGAACAAGCTTAAAGTATTTTTCCAAGGCGTTGTGCGCATCGTCATGGACTTTGCGGACGGCGGCGCCGATTTGCTCGTTCGTATAGGGGGCGATGTCTTCCTGCAGGAAGTCGATGAGACGTGATTCTCGTTGCAGTATGGCAAGCGTGTGGACGGCTTCGCCTTTTGTTGTGCTTTTCACGGGCGAAGTCGTTTCCTCTTGTTTTTCAGTCGCTTCCGACTTGACTTCAGCAGGCGGAAGGGCCGGTTGCGGATTGGCGATGATGTCGTTCCATGTTTGGGCGAGTTCGTCAGATTTGAAAATGGACCAGAATGCGTTCCATGCTGTTTTGAAGTTTGCCATGATCGTGCCTTTATGTTATGGTTTTATTGAATTTCAATGACGTGATTTATTTCATCCACGATTGGATGAGAGTGAGATAGAAGAAAATCCAGATGGTGAGAGATGGGACGGCGAGCATGTATGCCCAGATAAGCAGTCGCGCCATGGAGGATTCGCCTTTGTTCAGCGACTGCGACATGATGATGAGATTGTTGGCAGGCGGAACAGCAGCTTCGACCATCAGCACCAATGCGCAGAGACCGTCTTGCGGAATGAGAGAATGTTTCCAGAGGAATGTGACGAAGATGATTCCGAAAGCAGGCAATAGCAACAGTTTGGTGATGACCATGGCGGTGACGGTGTTCCAGCGGATCTGTTCGTTTTTCGGCGGCGGATCCGCAAGGATGCCGCCCATGACGAGCAGGGCGCAGGGGAAGACGGCGTCGGCCAGAAGTTTCATCGTGTCGATGATGACGCCAAGCGGCGCGCCTGCTCCGACGAACAGTCGGCGGAGCGGTGTGAGGCCGATGGTCCATCCGATGAAAGACGCGCAGATCGGCGGGCTGAGGAGTTGTTTCAGCTTGATTTCACGGATGGATTTTCCGGAAAGATAGGGGAATCCGAACAGCCAGAGAAGAGGTGAATGGAGCATCAAAAAGACGGAGACGTAGAGAACGCTTAAATCTTTGAACACGACATAGTTGGCTTCAAACAGAGGGGCTGTGAGGCAGATGGTGCCAAGCAATGGGAGCGGGATGTAACTTGCGTTGCCCAAACAGGAGGCGGCGACGCATGGGCGGAATTGCTCTTCTTTCACGCAGAACAGACGGGCGAGAAGTTGCGCGAACAGAAAACCGACGAGCGCGATGACGCCCGCCGATAGCCTAACCCATGTGTATTCGCGGACGTTGTCGATGGAAATGTTTTTGCACAAGGATGTTATGAGCATGGACGGCAGCATGACCCAGAGGATGATCTTGCTGAGGGAGCGGCGTGCGTCCGCCGGCATGATGCCCGTCTTGTCGAGAATGCAACCGACCAATACGCCGAGAAGCAGTTTTAGGACTGCAAAGAAACTGACGCTGAAAACGGATTCCATATTAAGGGTCTGCTGTTGAGTGGTTAATCAATGAGTTCGACGGGGCATTCGGGAATGGAATGCAGAAACGTCTGCCCATAGCGTTTCTGGATGATGCGGCTGTCCAGAATGACGACGATGCCTGTATCGTCTTTTGTACGGATGAGTCGTCCAAAGCCCTGACGGAACTTAAGGACGGCTTCTGGAACGGTGTAGTCGAAGAAAGCGTTTTTGCCTAAAGCGGTGGTTCGTTCTGTGCGGGCAACTTCAAGCGGATGGTCTGGATTGGCGAACGGAAGTCGCATGATGATGCCGGAGGAGAGGGCATCGCCCGGAACATCGACGCCTGTCCAGAAACTGGATGTTCCGAAGATGACGGCACGTTCGGTGGATTTGAACTTTTCGATCATCTTCAGCGTGGGCAGTCCGTCGCCTTGCAGAAGCAATGTAAGATTGTTCTCTGTGAAGAAAGCCTCCATGCGTTTGGCGAGATTGTTCATCATGCTGTAGGATGTGAAGAGAACGAACGTGCGACCATTTGTAAGTGTCAGGAAATGACGGAGATGGCCTTCCGCCTTGTCCAAAAACGCATCGACGTCGCGCGGATCCGGCATGTTTTTGGCGATGTAGGTCTGGACTTGCTTTTTGAAGTCGAACGGCGTATCAAGAATCATGGATTTGGCGTTGGTAGCGCCAATGCGGTTCATGAAATAATGAATGTCGCCGTTGACGGCCAACGTCGCGGAGGTGACGATGACAGGCGGCTTCCTAAACACTTGCTCCGCAAGCAAGGGGGAAACATCAACAGGAATGCAGTTGAAGGAAATGTCGTTTTTATCACGGCCGAAGATTTCCATCCAATAGACGAAATCCTGCCGTGCCATCGTGAAGAAGATGTCGAGTGCCACATGTTGTTCTTCGACAGCGTCTTTCAGACATTCCAATTCGACTTTTACAGCGGCGTCCTCTTCGTCATCCGCCAATGCGGCGAGTGATTTTTCAAGCTTGGCAAAGGGCGTGGCGAGATAGTTTTCGATATGGTTTGGCACGAAATAGCGGAGTGGATTCTTGTTTTGCGGCTCCATCCAATTGAGCAAGGAGGAGAAGAACAATGTCGCACGGCGGCGTGCATCCACGACGAGTTCGCGAGCTTCAGAAAAGCGTTCCGCTGCGAGCAGGCCGGTCTTTCGTTCGTCTGAATAAAGGCGGCCGAGAATGCGACGGATCGTGAGCGAGTCCGCACGGATGCCAAGATGATTCGCGGCGGCATCTTCCAACGTGTGGCCTTCATCGATGACGAGTGCGGAAAAATCAGGCAGAAGCTTTTCGCGTTCATGGGATTCTGCATCCGGACGCGTGGCGAGACGGGCATCCATCGCGAGCGCGGCGAAGAAGAAGGCGTGGTTCGCGATGATGATGCGCGCCTTGCCGATGCGGCGGCGGGCGGCCATGAGACAGCAGGAGGCGAAGAAAGGACATTGACCGTTGAGGCAGTTGCCGCGTTCGCAGCAGACGGCGTTCCACAACTGGGGGGAGATGGGGCGGTTCATGTCCGTATGGTCGCCAGTCTTCGTTTTTTCCGCCCATGAGACGAGACGGCCGAGATCGCCTGTGATGTTGTCGTCCGGCAGGAGGGATTGGTCCATGTCCGCGATTTGATTCAACTTCCGTAAACAGAGATAGTTGGAGCGGCCTTTGGCGACAACTGCATCGATTTTGACGTTGAGAAATTTGG
>JAGCSE010000172.1 GCA_017964325.1 Victivallales bacterium
ATATTTGCCTCTATATGACAAAATTGCCAAATGGCTTTTGAGAATTGCGTCCTCATAATTCTTAATTGAAAAGCGGTGTCGAGTAATAGCGGTCGTATGAATCTGGCAAGACCGTGAGGACGGTTTTTCCCTTGCCGAGGCGTTTGGCGAGACGTAGGGCGCAGGCCACGTTCGTGCCGGAGGAAATGCCGACGCCAAGACCTTCATGGAGGGCGAGGTCCCTTGATGTTCGGAGGGCTTCTTCGTCCGTAATGATAAGATTTTCATCGATGAGCTTGACATCGAGGTTATCGGGGATGAGACCGTCCCCGATGCCCTGCTGCAGATGGGAGCCGATGGCACCGCCCGCAAGAATGGCGGCGTTTTCTGGTTCGGCTGCCACGACAAGCATGTGCGGGAATTTCTGTTTCAGAATGGAGCCGATGCCCGTCAGCGTACCGCCTGTGCCGAAACCCGCGCAGAAGGCGTCAACTGTCTCATTCCCAAGCTGTTCCAGAATCTCCTGTGCCGTCTTGCAGCGATGGACTTCCGGATTGTGCGGGTTGGAGAACTGCTGCGGAATGAAACCGCCTGGTATGGAATCGCGTAGTTCAACGGCTTTTTTCAGGCAGTTTTCAATGCATTCACCGATATTGTCATGGTCGGGAACGAGGACGAGTTCTGCGCCGTAAAGCTTTAGAATATGGCGTCTTTCGGGCGAGACGGAGTCGGGCATGACAATGATGCAGCGGTATTTTTTTATGGCGCAGACAAGAGCCAGGCCGATGCCCTGATTGCCAGACGTTGGCTCGATGATGACGGAACCTTTGTGGACAAGTCCTTCCTTTTCAGCCGCTTCGATCATGTTGAGTGCCGTTCTGGTCTTGATGCTGCCGCCGACATTCAGCGCTTCGACTTTGACAAGAATGCGGGCGTCGTCTTTCGGGACGAGAGTCTGAAGTTCGACAAGTGGTGTGTTACCGACAGCGTCCAGAATGGTTTTGCAAATGCTCATAAAATGATGGAAAGACTATGATTGTGAATGATTTGTATGTGATGGTGGCGGAAATTAGATTTCCTGCCCTGAAATGGAATCGTGCAGTTTGAATTCTTCGACGTGGAACGATGGATCGGGAACAAGATTGACACGGACATTGTAGTCGCTTTCAATGCCTTGCAGTACTTTCTTGTCTTCGTTCTTGAAACGTTCGAGAATTTTGGGATTGGCGGTCAGCTTGAACGGATGGGCGGGCTTCAGGAGGTTGTTGCGTTTGCGCTTGGCGAGGACTTCGTTGAGGCGGCGTTGGATTTCGACGCTCATGGAGGTGGTCGATTTCACAAGGCCGCGACCTTTGCAGTATGGGCAGTTGTCAAACGTGGAGCTTTCCAGCGATTCGTTTTCACGCTGGCGGGTCATTTCGAGCAGACCGAGAGGCGAAATTGGATAGATGCGCGTTCGTGCGTGGTCTTTTGACAGATGTTCCTTCAATGTTTTATAGACGAGCTGCTGGTCTTTCTTGTCCGCCATGTCAATCAGATCGAGCACGACAAGTCCGCCGACATTGCGCAACCGCAACTGTCTGGCGATTTCGGCGACGGCCTCCAGATTGGTCGCGAGAATTGTTTCAGGCTGGTCCTTTCCGGATTTGTTCTTGCCCGTATTGACATCGACGGCGATGAGGGCCTCTGTTTCGTCGATGCAGATGTAACCGCCGCCAGGCAGGTTGACCTTGCGGTTGTAAATGGTATCGAGCTGCTGGTTGAGATTATATTTTTGGAAGATGGGAGTCGGATTCTGATACAATTTGACTTTGATGGTGTCGTGGAGGCTGTATCGGTCAAGGAGGGAAATGGCGCGGTCATACGTTTCCTGCGAATCCGTGACGATTTCATCGACATCTTCCGTAAGACAGTCCCGCAAGGTGCGTTCCGCCAAATCTGGCTCCTGATAGACACAGATTGGAGCGCGTTTGGACTCCGCTTTCTTCACACCGTTCTGCCAGGCTTCGACGAGCATGTCGAGGTCCCTTTGGAAATGTTCGCGCTTGCAGCCTTCGCCGACGGTGCGGCAGATGAGGCCCATATTGTCGCCAGGCAGTTCGAGTCCTTTGACCATTTGACGCAGGCGGTTGCGTTCAGCCTTTTCTTCGACTTTGCGTGAAACACCAATATGCGGCGAGTTCGGCAGAAGGACGAGAAAACGGCCTGGAATGGAAAGATTTGTCGTTACGCGGGAGCCTTTCGTGCCGATTGGGCCTTTTGTGACCTGCACGAGAATCTCCTGATCGACTTTGAAGAGGTTTGGGATGTCATCGACGGTCGGCATCGGCTTCGCGGGTTGTTTCTTCTTGTTGCGTTTTTTGCCGCTTTGCGTCGCGTTTTTCGTCTGATTTTGGACGGATTCAGTCGTTGTGGTGGATGTGACGGTTGTTTCAGTCGTTTGGTTGTTTTCCGTCGTGGAAGGAGTTATGCCGCGGCATCGTGCGATGAAATTGAGCACGCGAGCCAGAAAGCCTTTCTTTGAGGCGGGCATATCTGGAATTACCGCCTTGACAGGCTGTTGTTGGACAGGTTGTTGTGGCTTTGGTTGTTGAGGTTGCGGTTTCTGCTTCTGTTTGGGCTGCTGAAGCGGTTGTTCATCGGATTCCGTTTCGCCGTCCGTTTCGTCTTCGAACATATCCTGCGTGGCGGGAAGCATATCCCAATAGTGGAGGAATGCGTTTCTGCCGCAGCCGATGTCAACGAACGCCGCCTGCAACGACGGTTCCAAGTTCTTGATCCTGCCTTTGAAAATGGAGCCGACCAATCTGTCGCGGTTGGTGCGCTCCATGAAAAAATCCTGAAGGACACCGTCTTGCACGACGGCGACTCGGATTTGCATTTCTTCATTATTTATTATAATTTGCTTCATTTAACAGAAAATCTCCCGTGCAGGCGGGAAGTTTCGAGCCTGCGGCGACACGCGTCCCGCGAAGGAATTCCGAGGCCGACATTTCAGTGCGTCCTTCGGGGATGAGTCTGATGATGTTGAGAGCTCCCTGTCCACAAGCGATGACAAAAGAATCTGCGGTAGCCTCCATGATCGTTCCTGGAGCGCAATCACGCTGGCGTTCCACGGCGACCGCCTGCTTTATGCTGATGCGCTTCGAGCCGTTGGCGGCTGGAAGGATGGCGAAGAGGTACGGCCAGGAATAGTAGGCGCGGACTTTTCTAGCAAGAATCTCGGCGGGAAGACGCCAGTCAGCCGCGCCGTCGGATTTCTTGATTTTCTTTGCGTATGTGCAGCCTTCGGCTGGCTGCGGGACAGGTTGCAAGGTTCCTTCTGCGATTCCGCAGATGACATTTCCGATGTCGGCAGCGGCAAGTTGTCCGAGTTTGTCTTCAAGACAGACGACATTGTCCGTTGCTTCGATTGAACAGATTGACTGGCAATAGACGGGGCCCGTGTCCAGGCCAGGATCCATTTTCATGAACGACACGCCTGTCTTATCATCGCCGTCCAGAATGACTTGCGCTATCGGGGAGGCACCGCGGCATTTGGGCAGCAACGAGGCGTGGACATTCAGGCAGCCGAGTCTGGGCAGGTCAAGAAGCGCGGGCTTCAATATCTGCCCGAAGGAGGCGACTACAAGCAGTTCGACATTTAGGCTTTTCAGGTGTTCCAGAAAGTCAGGCGTATTGACCTTTTCAGGCTTGTCAACGGCGATTCCCAATTTTTGCGCTTCCGTTGCAAGTGGCGTGGCAGCTAGTTTCTTACGCCCCGTCTCCTTGTCCGGTTGGGAGCCGACTCCGACTAAATCAAGTCTCGCGTCTTGGCGCAAAGCATTCAGGATCGGGCTGCCGATGCGGCCAGATGAAAGGAAATAGACACGGACTTTTGATTGCAATGGCATGCTCTTGGTGCACCTCCGAAATTGAGAATTGCTGATACTCGATGAAGATAATCAAACTATAAATATAATCTCTCAATCCATGTATGGCAATAAAAAGCAAGCAAAAGAAATGGAGCCGCCGCTTCTATGCAAGGCCGTTTTTGATTTTCTCCAGTTCGTCCCATCGTGCATAGAGTCTTTCAACTTCGGCACGGGCGTCGTTCAATTTCTGTGTCAATTCGGTGGTCTGCTTGCCATATTTGACATGGAAATCAGGCTGCGAGAACAAGCCTTCTAGTTCGGAGACCTTTTCCTCTGCGGCGGCAATCGTGTCTTCAATGGATTCCAACTCCTTTTGCTCCATGTACTTAAGTTTTCGGACAGCGGGCTTGCGGACTGGTTCTGCGGCAGTTTTTTCGCGCTGTGCGGCAACTTGTGCGGTACGGGCAGCGTTTTCGCGTTCCAATCGTTTTTGTTCATAATATGTCCAGCCACCAGGCTGGATGAACGTCTTGCCGTCGCCTTCAAAGGCGAGAATATGGGTGCAGACGCGATCGAGAAAATAACGGTCGTGGGAGACAATGACGACGCAGCCCGCGAAGTCGATGATGGCCTCTTCGAGGACGCGGAGCGTGGGGAGGTCGAGATCGTTCGTCGGTTCGTCAAGCAGGAGGAAATTGCCGCCTTCCTTGAGCTTCTTGGCGAGGACGAGTCGGTTGCGTTCGCCGCCAGAGAGCTGGCCGACCTGCGTGTTGATTTCGTCATCTTGGAAGAGATATCCTTTTAGATAGGACCAGATGTTGAGTTTTCGTCCGTCGAACAGGACGAAATCGTTGCCTTCGCCGATTTCCTCATAGACGGTCTTGTCGTTATGAAGCGTGACGCGATGCTGGTCTGTATAATTAAATATAGTGCGTTCACCGATGCGGACGTTGCCGCCCGTTGGTTGCAGTTGACCGATCATCATGCGTAGCAGCGATGTTTTGCCGAGGCCGTTTCTGCCGACGACGCCGAGCTTCATGCCCGTTTCGAAAGAGAACGAGAGGTGTGAGAAGAGCTGCTTGCCGCCGAGCGAGAGGGAGGTGTCTTGCAATTCAAGGATGATGTTTCCCGTTTTCGGTGGTGGCGGGAGGATGAGATTGACGTCTTGGTCACGTTTCAACGCTTCTTGGTTGTATGCGGCTTCAAAACGTTGGATGCGTGCATATTGCTTCGTGCCGCGCGCACAGGGGGCACGGCGGATCCATTCAATTTCACGACGGATGAATGCAAGCCGTTTGGCCTCCATGATTTCCGCTTCGTTTTCGCGTTCCGCCTTCTTTAGGAGGAAATCCGAATAGTTGCCGTCGTAATGGTAGAGCAGACCGTGGAAAAGTTCAATGATTTTTGTTGACGTATGGTCGAGAAAGGCACGGTCATGTGTCACATAAAGCACGGTTCCTTTGGACTTTAGGATATAGTTTTCGAGCCATGCGATCGTTTCCGCGTCCAGATGGTTCGTCGGTTCGTCAAGAAGGAGCAGGTCTGGATAGTCAAGCAATGCGCGGCAGAGGCCGACACGCCGTTTTTCGCCGCCGGAAAGGTTATCGACGAGGCGGTTGGCATCGGGAGCGGCAAGGGAGGAAAGGAGCATGTCGATTCTGGATTCCAGATTCCATCCATCGCGTGCTGTGATTTTTCGTTCGAGATCATGAATGTCCGTTCCGGGCGTCGGATGTTCATAGAGATTCATAAGCCGAAGGATGTCTTGTGCGCCTTCGAGGATGTTCTCCCGAACTGTTTTCCCATGTGTAAGATCCACTTCCTGAGGAAGATAGGCGGCGCGGATGCCACGTGTCAACGTAACTTCCCCCGTAAAAAATTGCTCCTGCCCCGCTAAGATTTTCATAAGCGTCGATTTGCCCGAACCATTGCGGCCGATGAGACCGACGCGTTCGCCTTCATGCAGGAGGAAATCCTGATTGTCAACGAGAACGTGGTCCGCGATTTGGACATGGAGTTGGTTTACTGTCAGAATTACTTGAGGCATAACAATTAACAATTATCAATTAACAATTAACAATGCACAATGCACACTGCACAATGCACAATTCACGATTCACAAATATCTATCTTACTTTTCATCAATCCTTTCTGGATGCGTCGGCGGCCATTTGGATTTTGACACAGAGTTCGCCCGCCTTGAACGCGTGCTCCTGTGTCATGGCTGTTTCCGTGCGGTTGAGGCAATCCAAAATGAACTGACTGAAGAACTTGCAGCCAACCGTGTTCCGTGCGTCAATGCGGATTTCCTGCTTGTTATCGAAGAGATACAGTTGGTTGGCTCCATTGTCGGTTGCGAGGTCGATGTTCTTGCGGAGTTCGATGGTTCCCTCCGTGCCGAGGATGATGGTCTTGCCGTCACCCCATGTGCGGAGTCCGTCTGGCGTGAACCAATCGACGCGGAAATAGAATGACGCACCGTTGTCGCCTTTCAATGAAGCTTCGCCAAAGTCCTCCAATTCAGGAAATTGTGGATGGGCGACATTGCAGACGCGGGCGAAATTGATCGCCGCATCCTTCGCTCCCGTGTATTGGAGGAACTGTTCGCACTGGTGGGAACCGATGTCACAGAGGATGCCGCCATATAAGTCCTTCTTGTAGAACCAGTCAGGGCGAGACGACGGTTTGCCGAGACGATGCGGGCCGAGGCCGATGACGCTCATGACTTTTCCAACGGCGCCCTGCGAGACGAGTTCATCCGCCAGCATGGAGCATTCGTTGGCGATTCGTTCGGAGTAATAGACCATGTATTTGCGGCCCGTGGCGGCGACGGTTTTGCGGGTGTCTTCAATCTGTTGGAGCGTTGTAAATGGTGTCTTGTCAGTAAAATAGTCCTTTCCTGCATTCATGCAGCGAATGCCGAGGGCGGCGCGATTGGAAGGAACGTCCGCAGCGGCGACAAGCTTGACGGCGGAGTCGTCGAGAATCTCGTCCAGCGAACGGGCGACTTGGGCGTTGGGATATTTGGCGGCGAGTTTCTGCGCTTTGGCGTCGTTTTTGTCATAGACCCATTTGAGGGTTGCTCCTGCCTTGACGAGGGAGGCGACCATGCCGTCGATGTGGCCGTGTTCGAGGGCGGTTGCGGCGATGGTGAAATCGCCTGGACGGCATACGGGCTGTGGCGGCGGTGGAAGGATGTAGGATGAACCGTCGGCTTTGCGTAGGTCTGAAAGTGAAATGAGCGGCATGGCAAGCTCCTTTGTGGTTTTCTAGTGAAAGACAATCTTATTAAGATAATGCGTTTTCAGGTAAAATGCAGGTTGTCTTGGCTTGATTTTTCATAAAAGAATGGAAAGGGATGAACTTTTTGCATGAAAATTTTTTATTTGCGTGAAATTGTATTAAATTAAAAGTAATGAAGAAGCATAAAAAATTGGATTGAAAGATGGATTTTGATTTATTTGTTTTTCTGATATACAAAAACCCGTTAAGATATTTCTTCACGATTATATTAATGGCGTTTTCAATATGCGTGCATGAATTCTGCCATTCGTATGCTGCGTTGAAAGAAGGCGACGATACGGGTGAACGGCTCGGATTCATGACGTTGAATCCACTTCATGTCATGGGGCCGACATCGATTATCGCGTTATTTCTGTTTGGCATCGCGTGGGGGAGGGTGCCGATTATCGCTTCCAATATGCGGCATCGCTGGGGGGCGGCATGGGTGTCGTTCTGCGGGCCGCTGTCCAATCTCGTTCTGGCGTTGATATTTGCAATTTTCGTACGGTTGTCCCATCATCTGCCGCTGATTTTTCATCATTTCTTCTCCTACGGTGTGTTTGTCAATGTTTTTCTTGCCGTGTTCAACCTGTTGCCGATACCGTCTTTGGACGGCTGGGGGGTAGGGGAGTATTTCATTCCCGCAATGCGTCGGCTCACGAACGAGCAGCGCAGCGTGATTCTGCTGGTCGCCATCATTCTGCTGTGGGGCAGCCCTTTGAGCGGAGTCTTGTACATATTGGTGGGAAAGGTCATGTCCGTCTATCGATTCATCATGTAAGTGTTTGCTTATCAGGAATAAAAAATGTTGAAACGCCTTTTGCTGTTATCGTTGCCGCTGATTGTCATCATTGCCCTTCCGCTGATGTTCCGAAAGAGCAACGAGAAAATCGACTTGTCGGCAGACCAGTTGGTCATCGTGTCGCCGCACAACGAGGCCATCCGCTATGAGTTCGAGCAGGGCTTTCGTGCATATTACGAGAAACTTACGGGAAGAAAGGTCAGTATCGACTGGCGGGCGACTGGTGGAACGAGCGAAATCGCACGGTACGTTTCCAGCGCATACGAAGCGGCCTTCCGTGACTATTGGGTCAATGAGAAAAAACAGCCGTGGAACGACCAAGTTGCGATGGCTTTCATGAACCGCAAGTTGAAGTCGGATGATCCAAATTACGCGGCCCGCGAGGCTTTTCTGAAATCTGATCTGAGCATCGGCATTGATTTGTTCTTCGGTGGCGGTCAGTATGATTTGAACAAGCAGGCCCAGGCGGGCGCACTTGTGCCAATCGGCGTGTCCGATTCCGAAAGTGTTTTCTATAAGGGAGATCCGAACGGGGAACTGTATGGTAAACTGGATGAGGCGGCTCGTGAAAGGACCTATCCGCGTGTTGCAGGAGGTTCGCATCCTGCTCTGTACGATGAACTTTTCGGTGGCGACAAGCCGAACCTCGTCCAGAACATGGGCGGCGAAACATGGTATGACAAGGCGGATATGTATTATGGAATATGCTTTTCGTCTTTCGGTATCTGTGTGAATCTCGACCGTATGGAAAAGTTAGGCTTTGATGTTTCAAGTGGTTATCCGATAAGGGTTTGGCGTGGATTGGCAGACTCGCGTCTCTATGGACAGATCGGCGTGGCCGATCCGTCGAAGAGCGGTTCCATCAACAAGTGCTTCGAAATGATCATCCAACGGCAGATGCAGGATACGTATGGTCGCTTGGCAGCGGATGTTGCAAGCGGTAAGATGACAGAAAAGGAAGCCGTCAATCAGGCGTGGAAAGAGGCGTTGGCGTTGGTGAAGGAAGTCGGCGGAAATGCCTTGTATTTAACGATGTCCGCAAGCAAAGTGCCTGTTGACACGGCAAGTGGACAGGTCGCGGCAGGTATGTGCATCGACTTCTATGGCCGTTCGCAGGCGGAATGGGAGGAGGCTCATGTGGGGCGCAGGACGATGACGTATTACACGCCAGACGCAGGCTCCACGGTGTCCGTCGATCCGGTGGGTATGTTCCGCGGGGCTCCAAATCCAGAGCGTGCACGGCTGTTCATCCGCTATCTTCTGACGGACGAAGGGCAACGCATTTGGAATCAGCGGGCGGGCACGGAAGGCGGCCCGAAAAAATACACGCTTCATCGCCTGCCGGTTCGTCGTGACTGCTACACGCCTGAACACAGGAAACTTATGAGCGCTCCAGAGGCCGATCCATTCGGTCTGGCGGGTTCTTTCACCTACAAGGGAGCGTGGACGGGCCCATATTTTGATTTGATTCGCACGTTGATTCGTGTGATGGTGTTGGACTGCCGCGATGAACTGCAGGCGGCTTGGAAGGCGATTATCGAAGCTGGCGGGCCAGAAGCTGTTCCCGAAGCATACGCCGAATTCTGCCGTCTGCCGTTCGAGCATTCGGATGGTTCGGAGACGGCGAAAAAACTGTGGGTTGCGGAGTCGCAGACCGTGACAACTCGCGAGTGGGCGGTTTTCTTCCGCGAATCCTACGGCAAGGCGCGGAAATTGGCCAAGGAAGGGCGTTAGTCTTTTAGTAATAAGGTGGATAGAAAGATGAACGAACAACAGCAAATCAAATTTAAGAATGTCGCTTCCATTGCTTTCGGGGCACTGACCATCTTGCTTTTGTTTGGCGTCCTGTTTATCGTCAAGGGGTTTCTTCACGCTTTGATTCTGGGCATCATCGGGGCCACGATGCTAATGCCGCTGCACCGCAGGATACAGAAGGGCATTTGTTATATTGACAAGCGTCTTTTCAAAAAGAAACGTGCACGTGCCATTTCGGCGGAAGGCCATGATGAAGAAGAAATTACGAATGGCGAACGGCGTGCGGCGGCCTTGTGCTCCGTTGCATTGGTATTTTTCTGCGTGGTCATTCCATTGACCTTTTTCATCTTCACGCTTATCAACCAGGGGCAGAATACGTTGGCGGATGCCCGAACATGGCTTGAAAAAGGGCCCGATGGTCGGACAAAGCTTGCGAAGCATTTGGAGGAACTGGATGAAAAGTACCAGATTTCGCGCAAATGGAGTCAGTTAAACGCCCTGAACATGGCGTTGGATTTTGATGAGATGGAGTCCGAAACCATTAAGGATGAAGAAGAAGCGAAAGTTTCCGAACCGAAGAAGGAAAATACCGAGTCTGTTGTGTCTGCGACAAACGACGTGAAGACAACAGAACCAGAGACGGATGTAAAGACGGTTCCTGTCGAGGCGGTGAATGAGGAGGAAGTGACACAGACGCAGAAAGTTGAGAAGAAGCCAGGGGAGCGGACAAATGAAATCGCGGCGGCGGAGTTTCAGGAGCTTATCGGAAAATTGACGGCGATTTTGCAGAAAGGATTGACTACGGTCATCAAATCGCTGATGGGGCTTGTCAAGCAGATATGGCTGCTTGTAGTGAATTTCTTCATCATGTTGTTGGTGATGTTTTTCGGCTTCCGCGACGGGCCCATGTTTGTGAAATACGTGCGCGACATCAGTCCGTTCAGCGACAAAGTGCAGGAGCAGATTCTCGACCGCATCAGCGAAGTGTCTCGTGCCGTGTTGTTTGGGATTCTTGGTACGGCACTTGTACAGAGCATCATCGCGATGATCATCTTCCGTATTGTGAAGATTCCCGCTTTGCTGTGGGGCAGCCTTTTGGGAATGTGTTCGCTAATTCCGTTCATCGGGACGTCGCTCGTATGGATTCCCATCACGATTTATTTCCTGCTGATTGGACAGCCGATGAATGCAATCTTCGTGATGGTTGGATGCGGCGGCATTGTTGCGAACGTCGATAATTTCATGCGGCCCGCGTTCATCTGCGGCGGCAGGACGGGTATGTCCTATATTGTTCTTTTCTGCTCGCTTCTAGGCGGTTTGCAGACATTCGGGCTGGCTGGTGTCGTTTATGGCCCGCTCATCTGCGGTCTCTGCGCCCTCTGCCTGTACATCTTCGGGACGCAATACAAGAACAGGACGATGTAATTCCACACTGAAGCAGAAATGTGGCGTGCGCTCCTGCACGATCGGTCGTGCAGGAGCACGGCCATAAAGGACTTATGGATTATAGAATAGGGGGAAAATCTAGCGGCTCTAGAAGCTCTAGCGGTTCTAGAAGCTCTAGCGGCTCTAGAAGCTCTAGCGGCTCTAGAAGCTCTAGACCGTTAGAAAAACAATGCTTAAGCTTAAGCCATTAGTGCCATTCGCAGGGAGGTTCAAGGCTGTCCGAAGCGGAAGGAGTAGATGTCCGCGTCGCGCAATTCGAAATGGAGGATGACGGGGCGGTTAGCGAGAGACGTGACGTCCGGCCCGTTCTTCCATGTCATAATCAGTTCCAAATCATCGCCATAGAGCGGCGTGCATTCCGCAAGTGTGAAGCCTGGAATGGGATGATTGTTTTCATCGCGGATTTCGCAGCGGATGTCACCGGCGGCGGAGGTGGAGGCGTTAAGGAGAAGCATTGTGTCGCCCCAGCATAACGATGTCAAATCCAATGGTTTCTGAATTGGATTGAGACGATTGACGAGTTGCCAGGGCTTCTCGTTTTGCATATCGTAGTGAAGGCCTTTGTCCGTTTTGGAAATGACGGCGGAAAGATTTTTGTCGGCGGCTGTCGCGATTTCCCCAACAGTCAGAACGCGTTGGACAATCGCCATTTCCAAAACTTCGCCAAGGTACGGCTCGTTGGTGGTCGCCGTGGGCGGATAGTCTTCTGCGAAACGGACGGGGCCGACGGGCGTGATTAAATCGCCGTGGCCCGCTTCGCCGCCT
This sequence comes from Victivallales bacterium, assembly GCA_017964325.1. Next base: position 11,884 of record JAGCSE010000172.1, read on the forward strand.
GTTGCGACGCATTTGCCGTTTACATAGAGTCTTACGATGCCGTCGTCGTATGTCGCGACGATGGCGCAGCGGCTGCGGCTGATGTTTTTCCAGTCGGGACAGTCTGCGGCGTTAAGGCCGATTTCCATGCCGTCATACCAGAAGCGGAGGACAGGCCAGTCTGATTTCTCAACTCCTATCTGCATGTCCAGCAGGAACTTGTGTTCGCCTGGATTGTTCTTTCCTCCTGCGTATGAGGAGAAGAGACGGCGTGGCGAACCTGTCACCGTGTTGTCAATCGTGATTGCAAACGTCACCTGCTTGCCGAGATTCTTTTCGACAGGCAGTGTATAGACACTTGGTTGGGAAACCTTTAGAACACGGTCGCCCTGCGGGCGGTTGATGAGCTGCACGGGGCAGTCCGGCATGGCATGTGGTTTGGCGGTCGGCTTGAATGTGATTGGCTTCATAGTGAAGGCACCGCCGTTGTAAGGAGCTTGAACGGAGACAAATCCGTCCATCCGCATTGTGAGACGGCGGATGCGGTTGGGGATGTCCGAATAATACGCTTCCGTGGAATAGATGGACAGTTCGTCAGGCATGCCGGGGATATCGGAACGCGTTATGACGCAACCGCTTGCAGCCATGTTATTGCGGTTGATCCAACGCTCGTGCTGAAGGCCCGGGCGGACGAACGCCTCGGACCAGCGGTGGTAATGGTGGTCGTCGCGGCTGCTCATGAACACGCCGTCGGAAAGGCCTGGAATGCCGCCGCCTCCGCTGTGATCATAGACGGTAGTGCGGTCGCGCAAGAAGCGTTTCGGGAAGCCGATGTACATTTCTGGACAACGGACGTATGGTGTGATGGCGTTCGTGTAAAGTTCCATGGGCGGCGCATCGGGGCCGTAGTCGAGCCATTCAGCCTCAGACCAATGGATGGCGTCCTGCGATGTCGCTCGGAGGATGGCGCGGACGCTAAAATGGTCTTTGATAGGCTGCATATCTCTGAAATGGAGGACATAGCAGTTGCGGACGTTGTCGTAGAAAGCCGTGTTCTGGGAATCGAAAAGGCCTTTTGTGAAGACTGGTTCGGGCTGTGCGAGCTTCCAATGGACGCCGTCTGGCGAGACGTAGAGGAAGAGCCCTTTCGTATCCGTGCCACCGATGGCTTTGAAGCGCTGTTCGGGCGGGCAGGCGGGATTCGTGTCGAGGAACGGCGCGAAATTGTGGGTGCTGGCGTCTCCCATCCAGATGATGTTGTTCTCCTTCGAGCCGTTGAATTCGAAGATGCCGAG
>JAGCSE010000173.1 GCA_017964325.1 Victivallales bacterium
CCGATTCCATCGTCGCCGCAATCGCCTGCGGCTCCGCCCCCGTCGCCGTGCTACGCCGCGCCGCCGTCGATTCCTTCGTCGCCGCAATCGCCTGCCGCGCCGCCGCCGTCGCCATCCTTCGCCGCGCCGCCGCCGATTCCATCGTCGCCGTCCTTCGCCGCGCCGCCGTCGATTCCATCGTCACAACCGCCTGCCACGCCATCGTTTAACGCGCCGCCGCCGATTCCATCCACGCCTTCGGCGACACCTCCAACACCGCCGACGGCGCAGCCGTCTTCTGCCCAGCAACCAACGGCACCACAGCCGCCGCAGCCACCACCTCCCGCGCCAACGGCCGCAGCATCGCAGCAACCTCCAGCGGAGCAATCGGAAGAACCGCAACCTGTTAAACCACAGCCCATCCGCCCGAAAGCCTTCAAGCCCGGCGGCGGCTCCAAGCTTCCACCGAATCTGAACATCGACAACCAGCCAGTATCGGGAGTCCGCAAGCCGTATCAGCCGCAACCACCTGCGCCCCAACAATATCCACCATTATCAGCACCAAATGCACAAGGACAGTATCCACCCATGGCTCAGCCGCCCATGGCTCAGCCGCCCATGATGCAACAGCCGATGACACAACAACCTGTAGCTTTCAGTTCAGGGCTTGTCTGGGCAATTCTTGTGTTGATTTTCTGCTGCAATCCAATCGCGATCGCATCCATCGTCCTTTCGGCCATCGCCGGCAACGAGTTCCAGAAAGGCGATTTCGCAAACGCCATGCAGCACGCCAAACTATCCAAAATCATCACTCTCATCGCTTTTATTCTTACTATATTATTTGCTGTTGGAGTCAGTCTAATGCCGACAGAAACGACAACTGAACCTGACCCCAGTTCCGTGGAAATAGAAATAGAACAATAATCACCCAATGAAACTCTCACGCAGACAAAAGCTGATTCTCGCCATTCCAGCAGCCATTCTGCTGACCGCGGCATTGGTGGCTGTCTATTCCATGGAGCAAGGCAACGAAGTCCAGCGGTTCATGCCCAAGTGCATCTTCCATGAGTGGACGGGACTGCACTGCCCAGGCTGCGGCGGTACGCGCGCCGTCCACACCCTGCTCCACGGCCATCCGCTCAAAGCCATGCGTTACAACGCCCTCCTTCTACCTGGAACCATCTGCGCTGTGCTTCTTTGGAAATACCCTCAGCTTCAATACAACAAGCCGTTTTCCATGACAATCGCCATTGTTTTCGTCCTTTTCTTCATCCTACGAAACATCCCGATCTATCCATTCACCCTCCTTGCGCCCCCCACGGCATTCTGACATGAAAAAAATCAGCGCTCCCAAAAGAATCCGCATCGGACTCGCCGCAATCGTGTTCATTCTCATCGGTCTGGCGTTCCTTGGACTTTTCCCGTCAGCGACCGCCCTGTTGAAAATCCAGACCGCGCCTTCGTTGCTGAAAACTATTGCCGCGTTTTCCATCGGAACGCTTGTGACATTCCTTGTCATTTTGTTCACCACGTTTCTTTTTGGACGTTTCTACTGCTCTGTCGTCTGTCCGCTGGGAATCTCGCAGGATGCCATCGAATTCATCACAAGACAGAAATCAAAACAGCTTCCAAAACATCTCGCTTTTCCACGTGCGCTCTGCCTCTCCGTCGCCATCGGACTCCTGCTAGGCGGTTGGACGCTCGGCTTCAAACTATTGGATCCTTACTCCAATTTTGGTCGTGTTTTCGCCTCATACGGACTTGGGGCCATTCTGCCGATTCTCATCGTCATCGCCCTGACATTCTGGCGTAAACGCTTCTTCTGCAATGCTATCTGCCCTGTCGGCACAATGCTTGGAATCGTATCCAGAATCGGTGTTTTCAAACTTTACATCACGGAAAAATGCATCAAATGCGGTCGTTGCGTCAAAGCCTGCAACGCTGGATGCATCGACATCGAAAACCGCCGCATCGACAACGCACGCTGTGTCCGTTGCATGAACTGCCTGTCCGCCTGCGCCATGGGAGCCGTACAGTTCGGGCGTAAAACTACCGCCCCCCTGCCCTCTACGCCTAATTTGGAAAAACGCGAACTGCTGATATCCATTCCCATTGGACTTGTCGGACTTGGAGCCAGTGCGGCCGTCGGCCATCATTTTCTGAAGAAATTATTAGATGCAAAAACGTCAGAAGCCGTTGCAGAAGAAGCAGAAGAAACGTTGGAAGCAACACCGCAATTCATCCTTCCGCCAGGCGCGGGCGATGTAGGGCGTTTTGCCACGAAATGCACGGCATGTTTGCTTTGCGTCCACAACTGCCCGTCCAAAATCATCAAACCGTCGCCGTCCGGCTATGGCTTTGTCACGCTGAATCTCGAAGGCGGCCACTGTGGTTACGACTGCAACCGCTGTTCGCAAATCTGCCCGACGGGCGCCATCCAGCCGATTCCGCTGGAAGCCAAGCAGAAGCTCCGCATCGCCCAGGCCAGCATTAACTACAAGAATTGCAAAGTCTTCCAAGAAGACGAGCCATGCGGCAAATGCGCGGAAGTCTGCCCGACGAAGGCCATCACCCTCCGCAAGACTGGAGCCCCGAAGATGACGAAAAATCTCTGCATCGGTTGCGGCGCATGCCAGGCCATCTGCCCCCAAAAGACCATCACTGTATCACCAATAGCCAAACAAGAAGGAGTTGAAGAAGCATGAACAGACGCGATTTCCTCAAGACCGCCATCGCCACAGCAGCCGCCACGCAGGTGACACCACTCGTTGCACAAGACGCACCCAAAATGAACAAAGTGTCGTCTCTCAGCAACGGCCCGCAGGTCGTCCGCCGCACGCTGCGAAACACGGACATCTCCGTCCCGCTACTCGGTTACGGTATGATGCGCCTTCCGACAAATGGTGAGCAGATCGACTACGAAAAGGCTGAAGCACTTGTCAAACGCGCACTTGAAGCAGGCATCAACTATTTCGACACCGCCTATTTCTATCACAAGGGACAGTCTGAAAAGTTCTGCGGCGACATTCTCCCGAAATTCCCGCGCGACTCCTATTACCTCACCAGCAAGATGCCCGTCGGCCTCTGCAAGACGGAAGCGGACGTGGAACGCATCTTCAACGAACAGCTAGAGCGTTGCAAGGCTGATTATTTCGATTTCTACCTTTTCCACAACATGAACGCAAATGTCTGGAAGACAGCAACCAAGCTTCATGTCTGGGATTTTCTCCAAAAGAAGAAGGCCGAAGGCAAAGTCCGCAAGATCGGATTTTCCTTCCATGACAAATTCGAAGTTCTCAAGAAAATTGCGGACGCCTACCCGTGGGACTTCGCGCAGATCCAGCTGAACATTCTCGACTGGGAGCTCTACCATTCCCGTGAGCAGTATGAGATCCTCACGGAGCGCAACATCCCCGTCGTCATCATGGAACCGCTTCGCGGCGGCGCGCTTGCGACGCTTTCACAGGAAGCCAACGACATTCTCAAGAAGGCCAATCCGAACCTGACGACCGCCGCCTGGGCGTTCCGTTTCGTCGCCTCCCTGCCCAACGTCCTCACCATCCTCTCCGGCATGTCGAAAATGGAGCATCTCGAAGAGAACATCAAGACGTTCTCCGAATTCAAACCACTCACGGACGATGAACGAAAGGTTCTCGATGAAGCTGTCCAAGCTTACCGCAAGGCGGGCGCCATCCCCTGCACGGGCTGCCGCTACTGCATGCCATGCCCTGCCGGCGTCGAAATCTCCACCATCTTCGGAATCTACAACCAGTTCAAACTCCACAACAACAAGTGGCAGTTCAAGAACGGCTACAACGGCATTCCGGACGACGCCCGTGTGGATTCCTGCGTCGAATGCGAATCCTGCCTCAAGAAGTGCCCGCAGCAGCTGCAGATCCCCGAACTGCTGAAGAAAGTGGAAGCGGAAGTCAAACAAAATTGATTTTTCTAGGATTCTAGATTTCTAGAAAGCAATATCTTATAGTTTTAGAGTAGTTTTTTCTTCAACACTGAAAATCTTCTGCCCATGAACAAAAAATTCGCCTTGATTTCATTTTTGTCCATCGTCATGGTCGCTGCCGCCTTCACGCCGCCGTTGCCGGAAGGCGCCTATCCGGAGTGGAGCTACGAGAAGGCGTGGAAGACGGATTCTGGTTTGCGCGAAACTGTCTGCCTCAACGGCTTATGGCAGTTCCGCTCCGATCCGCAGTACAAAGATGAAATCATCGTCGCAACCACTCATGAGCTGAAAATGAACAAGCCGGGCGATTTGGATCGGTTCGCTGTCTCGCAACCTCCAAACGCCACAGTCACAGCATCTTTTGATCCATCGAAACACACGGAAGGCAATGGCTCGCTGAAACTCGATCTCGATGTCCCGCCGAACCAGAATCTCTACCATGTCCACACGCTGCTCAAAAATGTCCCCGCGCAGACGAAACTGAACATCCGCATCGACGTCCTCAACCAAATCAAGACGGGAACCATCCAGATTGAAGTGCAGGACGCCCGCAGTTGGGAGTATTTCTGCAAACTCGGCAACATGATTCCCGTCTCGGACAAATGGCAGACCATCGACACGGAAATCAGCCTCCCCGCCGACACGAAGGAAATCAAGATCTTCATTTGCCGCAACCACGGCAAACAGACCGGCGTGAAAGGGACGGCGTGGTTCGACAACCTCCGCATCGTCCAAATCGACCGCCCAGTCGTCAAGAATCCAGAAATACCTTCAGATGACAAGTGGGGCTTCGCCAAAGTGCCTGCCATCAACAACGAAGGCGTTTTCTACCATGACGACGATCCAGGCAAGGCCAATCCAGGCGGAAGGCATTTCGCATGGTACCGCCGTGACATCATGATCCCGAAATTCTGGGAGAACCGCCGTGTCTTTCTGGATTTCAACCGTCTGACGACGAACGCTATTGTGTTCTGCGACGGCAAGAAGGTCGGCGACCTTGGCTACCAAGGCGGCTCGGTGGATGTCACGGAATTCGCTCGCCCTGGCGATCTCCTTCCGATCTGCGTGTTTGTACAGTCGATCAACGCCGTGAACATCCTCCCACGTGTCATCAAGAGATCCAATCATCATCCCACCGGCATCAACGGCGACGTTTTCCTCCGCTCACAGCCCAAGGAGAACACGTTCGGCGACTGCACGATCATCACGGACACGGCGGAGCAAACCATCACCGTCAAGACCACCCTTTCACACCGCACGAAGGAAAACCTCCGCTGGCGTTGCGACATCCATGACGGAGCCAAGATTGTCAAGTCCTTCTCCGGCAAGCTCGAAGGAGATCAAATCATCGCAACGGACAAATGGGAGGACGCCGTCTTCTGGGAGCCGTCCAGCCCGAAGCTCTACACATTGACGCTTTCCTGCATCAAAGGCGCGGATCTGGTCGATCAGACAATGCCTGTCCGCTTTGGCTTCCGCGATTTCAAAATCAATGGCAAGTTCTTCTATTTGAACGGGATAAAGTTCAATTTGAAGCCTTGCGCCTACTGGCCGTTCAAAGGCAACTGGCATACAAAAGACGCCATGCGCCATTGGATTCGCAAAGCGAAAGCCGCAAATTATAATTTCGTCTATATCGAAGACGCGACTGTTCCCGGAAAGCCGGACGTCAATCCGGACATTCTGGATGTCTGCGACGAAGAAGGCATGCTCGTCGGGCTCGGGCCGCTTCCTGTCACAGGCTTCTTCAGCGACATCGACGAACCGAAAGCATGGGACGACTGGACCATGTGCGCCGAACACGACGTCCGCCGCGTCATCAACCATCCGTCGCTCGTGATGTGGCGCATGAACATGAACGGCAACTGCTATGCACAGGACCAGAATCCGCTTCTGCTCGACGGCAAGATGGAATTCACGCCTGGCTCGCCTTCCGCCAAGAAGGAGTACGCCATGCTCAAATCCAACGCTTTCGTACGTTCCATCGATCCCACGCGCCCAACGTACAACCACGCCTGCGGCAAGACAGGCGAACTTTATACGTTGAACAACTATCTCGGCTGGCCTGAACAGCAGGATTTGCGCGAATGGCTCCGCGTCTGGGCCGAAAAGGCTGACAAGCCATTGTTCATGGTCGAACACGCCATCCCCTATCCGGGCGACTTCCAGATGCGCGATCCGCGCCAATGGTGGCAAAATGAACCAGTTATGACGGAATACGGCGCCATCCAGCTCGGCGAAAAGGCATACGATCTGGAAGAGGACGACTATGTCGATTATCTCTCCCGCCAATGGCATCATCAGAAAAAAGTATGGTATTCCTCCTACCCGTATTTCTGCGACAACTATCCGCCGATTCTCGATATCTGCTCATCCCGCGTCTATGAAGTCCTCATCCCCGCATGGCGCACATGGGGCATCTCCGGCGGTGTCAACGCATGGGAGAACTGCTGGCGGCGGCTTATTAAGAAAAACGCCCCTGGAGCTGTGGGGCAAGTTCCTCCGTCCGTGCCACTTAAGACGGACTGGGCGAATCTCCAGCGGCCCGGCTACGATTGTTCATACTGGGTCTATGATCCGGGCGGCGGCGGTGAAATCCGCACGTTGCATGATCTGGGACGCCCCGAAGAGAAGGAATACTTCCAGCCGACCATGCGCAGCGAAATTATGCCACAAATTCTCGCCCCGCTCTACGCCTACATCGGCGGACCGGACGACCAGTGGTTCGCGCAGGACCATACCTTCCGTACAGGCGAAACAGTCGGGAAATCCGTCATCCTGCTCAATGACAACCGCAAGCCTGTGACATTCAACGTTCAATGGCGTTGCACTATGGACGGCCAGACGATCGCTTCCGGCAATGAGGACGTCATCGTCCAGCCAGGCGAATCCGGCCGTTCACAAATCCGTTTCACCGCTCCGAAAGTCAACGGCCGTTCGGAGGCGAAAGTCATTGCCGACGTGAAGGCGGATGATCAGCGGTTAACGGTGAAACCATTTGCATTACAGTTCTATCCGCCTCGCGCCAAACAAAATGCATCCTTCCCGTCATGGGGGTTGCTGGATGCTGTCGGCAAGACGACGGAAGCCTTTTCACGCATGGGCATCAAGATTCCGAAACTCGATCCAAGCAAGCCGTTGCCGCGTGATCTGCAAGTTCTCGCCATCGGTTGCGATTCATTGGACAAAGTCCGCAACGCAGCTGCATTGAAGGACTTGCAACGTCTTGTCGATCGCGGGCTGACGGTCGTCGTCTTCGAGCAAACCGCCGATGCGCTGTCAAAAGCCTTTGGTTTCCGCGCCTTTACGCCGGGCTCCCGCCAAGTATGGCTCCGCCAGCCGAACCATGCCATTCTCAGCGGCCTCGTCAACGAAGACATGGCCGACTGGCGTGGCGCCACGACGCTTGGGCCGCTTGCGGGTCCTCCGGAAAGTCTGGATGAATCGCAGCGTTGGAAACGCGTCTGGCGTTGCTCGCAGCTCGGCGTCGTCGCCTCCACCATCGTCGAAAAGCCTCATGTTTCCAGCGTCCGTCCGCTTGTCGACACTGGCTTCGATCTCCGCTACATGGCTCTCTGGGAGACAGTTAGCGGTAGCGGTCGTATGATTTTCTGCCAGCTGGACATCACGGACCGTATCGCCAGAGACGCCGTCGCAGACAAGATTTTCACGAATCTCGCCGCATACGCGATGTCGCCTTCAACGGTTCAGACTCGTTCCGTCGCCGACATAGCCGCCATTCCGCAGAATCCGCAGCAGTCCGTCATTCTCCTGAAACGCGGTTGCAAACCGCAGATTGAAAAGGCCGGAGAGGCTCTGAAGAATTACTTGATATTCGGCGGAACCATCGTCGCTTCAGGACTTTCCATGGATGACGCGCAGGCTTTGATTGCCGCCACTGGCGACCGCTTCGCCGTCAAACTCGAAACGCATTGGAAAAACCATCTTGATTCCACGCGCCTTCCCGCTGTCTTCGCAGGCATTTCGCCCGCCGAAATCCATTGGCGCCGAAAGGTGGAAGCCCCTGTCGTCAGCGAAGTTGCCAATGACGGATGGAAGAGCGACACAGGCGTCATCGCGGATATTCCATTTGAAAAAGGACGCATCGTCTGGCTCTCCGCTGCAGCAGAAGATTTCGATCCGGAATGGCGGAAGGACATGGTCTTCACGCGCGTCAAGACGGAACGACTGCTGACGCTCGTTCTCGCCAACTGCGGCATCGAATCCGGCCCGTCATGGACGGCCTTCTTCGGCCCGGACGCGCAAAAAGCCGACGAGGCTCTTCTCTATACGGACACGCGCGTCAACCGCGACGATCCCTACGCGGATATGCGGTGGTAACACTCTTAGGCTCTAGAACTTCTAGATTTTCTAGGCTTCTAGAGCTTCTAGCGCCTCTAGAGCTTCTAGCGCCTCTAGAGCTTCTAGCGCCTCTAGAGCTTCTAGCGCCTCTAGAATTTCTAGCGCCTCTAGAGCTTCTAGCGCCTCTAGAATTTCTAGAGCATCTAGGCTTCTAGCTCTAGTCTTCTAGCCTTCTGCGGAACTTGAGACAGCATAATGGCAATAAACATCAGCCCGCAGCCGCATAGTTCGCGCACTGTGAGCTTCTGGTGGAGCAGCAGCCAGCCGCCGATGGCGGCGAATGTCGATTCGAGGCTCATAATCAATGAAGCAATGGTCGGATTGAAATTCTTCTGGCCGACCATCTGCAATGTATAGGCAACGCCTGATGACATAATGCCCGCGTAGAGTATCGGAATAAGCGCCGCTTTTATCTGCGACAGTTGCGGCATTTCCTCCAGAAAAAACATACCGATCAGGCTGAGGATTCCCGCGACAAAAAATTGAATACAGGCTAGGCGGACGCAGTCGCATTTTGGCGCAAAATGGTCGATGAAAAGGATTTGGAACGTAAAGAGAAATGCACATGCTATGACGAACAAGTCTCCTTTGGCGATGCTGAAGCTTTCGTTCATGCACAGCAGATAGAGCCCCGCGACGGCGATGACGATGCTGATCCAGACGAAAATCGAGCAGCGTTTTTTCAAAAAAATGCCGAAAATCGGCACGAGAATGATGTAGCAGGCCGTGATGAAACCGGCCTTGCCGACGGTCGTGTATTTGATGCCGATCTGCTGCATGGCGCTGGCCGTCCCGAGCGCGACACCGCAGCATAATCCGCCGATCAGCAAGTCTTTTCGACGGTACGATTTTTCGATCTCCTTGTCCTTCTGGGATTTAAGTTTGTCAAGAAACAAAATGACAGGAATGAGGACGAGTCCGCCGAGAATGGAACGGAGCATGTTGAAGGCGAGCGGCTCGATGGAATCCATGGCGGCGCTCTGGGCGCAGAATGCGAAGCCCCAGATGATCGCCGTCAGGAAAAGCATGACGATGTTTTTCGTGTGTTTCATGGAAAAATATTTGGTATGCGGAGTGAATTGATGCTATAATATAATATTGAAAACAACTTTTTGGAATTCTGACAACAAGAAAGGCGTTAGACGATGAAGGTATTGAACACGATTCTACTGGGGCTTGCGGCGACGGTGGCGATTCCGTGCATGGGCGATGTGGCGGTGCCGCCGATTTTCGCGGACAACATGCTGCTGCAACGCGATCATGACGTTCCCATATACGGCACGGCGAGCCCGGGCGAACTTGTCACGGTGGAATTCGCCGGCCAGAAGATCGACGCGACAGCGGACGCCAATGGCGAGTGGACGGCGACGCTCAAGCCGATGGCCGCTTCCGCCGAGCCGCGCGAGATGGTCATCACAGGCCAGAACAAACTGGTGTTGAAGAACATACTGGTCGGTGACGTCTGGCTGGCCTCCGGCCAGTCCAACATGGAGTTGCGTCTTCCCGAAGCCGTGAACGCAAAAGAGGAAATCGCGAAGGCGGATTATCCGACGATGCGCTTTTTCACCGTCGCGCACGCCCTGTCGTCAGCTCCGCAGACGGAAGGCGTCGGCCAATGGCTGCTCTGTACGCCGCACAACGCGCCGAAATTCTCCGCAACGGCATATTTCTTTGCGCGGGAAATCATTGAACGCTATAAAGTTCCGATCGCGATCATCAGTTGCGGCGTCGGTTCCGCAGGGTGCGAATGCTACGTTCCAGAGGAAGTCCTGCGGGCGGATTCGCGTCTGCCGCAGCCGCTAAAGGATTTGAAGCCGGAGGAATTCACGGATTGGGCGACGTATGACAAAGTCCGCATGCAGGTCTATCACGATGGCATCTACAAAGATCCGGGCATCAAGCCGGAATGCCTCGAATGGGCCAAACCGGACTATGACGATTCCGACTGGGCGTCCATGGCGTTTCCGTCGTCCATCAAGCAGAAAGGCGTGAACATCGACGGCTCCGTCTGGTTCCGCTCGACGGTCGATGTTCCTGCGGATTGGGACTTTGCGCATCCATCGATGCTGGCGTTGAGCTTCGTGCAGCACAACAGTATTGCCTACGTCAACGGCATTGAAGTTGGCCGCAAGAAGAACGACGGCAAGGAATGGGTTCCGCATAACTATGCGTTCTCCAGCAAGATGTTGCATGCGGGAAAGAACACGATCGCCGTCCTCATC
>JAGCSE010000174.1 GCA_017964325.1 Victivallales bacterium
GGCCATCTCACGCATGAAGCGCGGCTCCGTTCTAGTCAATACGGCCCGCGGGGGGCTGGTGGATTCCGCCGCCCTCCATGCGGCGCTGCAGGACGGGCGGCTGTCGTTCGCAGGATTGGATGTCCATGAGACAGAACCGCTTCCTGCTGAATATCCGCTGAAATCACTGCCGAACGTCATCCTCACGCCGCATGTCGCGGGCGTCACGGCGGACTCCTTCCGTGCCATGATGGCAGACGCGATGCGCAACATCGAGCTGTTCGACCTCGGGCGGCTTTCCGAAATCGAACACGCCAGGTATCAATTCCAATGAAATCGCCATGAAGAACGCCACGGACCGTTTCATCGAATACCTTTTCCAAAAACACGCGGCCATGACGCCCTCCGTCGTCGGCAAGGCGCGGGCCTGTCTGGCGGACTACATCGCCGTCACGGAGGCGGGCTCGAAGACCGCCAAAGAGCTGTGGGGGGATTTTCTCGAACGCCTGCAGCCCGGACGGACGCCGTTGCTTGGCTGCCGCCTGAAAACGGACGCGCGTACGGCATGCCTCGTCAATGGCTACAACGCCCACTGCCTTGAGCTCGACGACGGGCAGCGCTTCGCCATGATCCATCTTGGGGCCTCCGTCATGACCGCCTTGGTCTCTGCCGCCTCTGAAAACGAAATTTCGACGGGGGATTTTCTCGAAGGGGCGGCCATGGGCTACGAAGCGGCCTGCCGTCTCGCCGTCGCCATCCAGCCAGGGCACAAGAAAAAAGGCTTCCACACGGCGGGCACCTGCGGGACGGTCGGAGCGGCCGTCGCCGTGGCCTTCGCGCTGAAAATGAACGCCATGCAGTTGAAAACCGTCCTGTCCGCGGCCGTAGCAGGCGCGGCGGGCATGCTTGAAATACAGGAGCAGGGCTCGCAACTGAAGCCGTACAATCTCGGCCGCGCCGCCATGGACGGGCTTTCGGCGGCATATATGGGCTTCACACATATGCGCGGACCAGACGACATGATGGACGGCCCGAGGGGCTTCTTCAAGCTTTTTACAGACGAATGCGACGTTGAAAAGCTGACCGGCCAGACTGAATTTTTTGAAATGGAGCGCATTTATGTGAAGCCCTACGCGGCCTGCCGCCACTGCCATTCCGCCATCGAGGCGGCGATCGCTCTCCGCAATAAAATACCGTCAATGGACATCGACCATGTTGTCGTGAGAACCTACAAGATGGCCATCAAGGGCCATGACCATACGGCGATTGCAGGCTCCGCCTCCGCGAAGCTCAGCATCCCGTACAGCGTCGCGGCGGCTCTCCTGCTTGGGCAGGGGGGGATGGAGGCGTTTGAAGAAGCGACTGCATGCCGTGAAGACATCCTGTCGCTGGCATCGAAAGTATCCGTGGAGGAAGCGCCGCGTCCGGCAAACCTCCCGCATGACGCACGATATGCGACCGTCATTCTGACAGGGAAAGACGGCGGCGAGGCGTCGTATTCCGTCGACTATGCGAAAGGCGATCCGGAAAATCCCATGACGCATGACGAAATGCGGCGGAAAATCAAATCGCTGCTGGCTTACGCGGAATGCGATGAAAAGCTGGTCAAACAGTGCTGTGCCCTGCTTGACGAAAGCGCCGTTGCCGGCCTCCCATTGTCATTGTTGTAATCAATTATCATAAAAGGAGACATGCCAATGAACAGCATGGAAAAGACACGTGTTTTTCTGAAATCCATCGGCCTTCCGGGCGGCGACGCCTACGATCTGCCGACCTCGGGAAAAAGATTTTCAGACGGCGGTCAATACCGTTTTGAAGTTCCCGGCATCCAGGGCCCCGCCGTCATGGAGGCCCTTCTGGAGGCCATTGACAAATATGGCCTCTATCTGCATCGCGTCACGCAGACAAAGGGCATCATGCTGCTGGCCGACTCCGACATCACGCGCATGGTGAACATGGCGAAGGACGCGAAGACGGATCTGATCCTCGCCATCGGGCCGCGCGCCACGACGGACACGAGCGCCTCCGTGAACACGCCGGAGGGCGTCCGCATGGGCTACCGCCTCCGCGGGCAGGAGCAGATCGTCCGCGCCGTGGAGGACGTGAAGCGGGCCGCCTCCCTTGGCTGCCGCGGCTTCCTGGTCTATGACGAAGGCTGCCTGTGGCTGCTCAATGAAATGCGCAAGGCCGGCGAGATTCCCGCGGACTGCAAATTCAAAGTCTCCGCACACGCGGGCCACGGCAACCCCTGCTCCGCGAAACTGCTGGAAAGCATCGGCGCGAACTCCCTCAACCCCGTGCGGGACATCCAGCTGCAGATGCTCGCCGCCATGCGGCAGGCCGTCGACATCCCGATCGACATCCATACGGAGAACCCGCAGTCGACGGGCGGCTTCATCCGCCACTACGAAGTGCCCGAGATGATCCGCGTCGCGGCTCCCATCTATCTGAAGACCGGCGGCTCCGTGGCGCAGACACACAGCTGGGAAAGCACCGTCGACGACGCAAAGAAGCGCGCGAAACAGGTCTCCCTTGTCAAACGTGTTATAGATACATACTATCCAGAGGCGGTGCAGTCGCCAAAGAGCATCATCAGATAAAAAGGCCAGGAAATATTTATGGTAACAATCAATTCCCCCGTTGCGATCGTCCTTGGCGGTACAAACCCGCATATCGAATTGATCAATCAGTTGAAAGAGCGCGGATATTTCGTCATTCTAGCGGATTATCAGGAGAATCCGCCTGCACGCGATGCGGCTGACCTCCATGTCCGCGCAAGCACGATGGATCAGCAGGCGATTCTTGAACTGGCGAAAAAGCATGACGCGAAACTGGTCATAAGCGCATGCGTGGACCAGGCGAACATAACGGCCTGCTATGTCGCCGAGCAATTGGGGCTGATGCATCCATACAGCTACAAGACAGCCTTGAACATCACGAACAAAGGCGTAATGAAGAGAGTGATGTCGGAACATCGGATTCCTACGACTAAATACTATTATCTGGAAAATGGCGAAAGCCTCCCCCTTATCGACTTAAGCTACCCGGTGATGGTGAAGCCGGCTGACAGTTGCGCCGCGTCGGGCGTGAAGAAGGCATCGAACGCGGAGGAGCTCGCGCAATTCCTTCTGGAGGCGAAAAAAGTCAGCCGGACCGGCCGGACCGTCGTCGAGGAGTTCTTCGCCGGAACGGAGATTAGCGCCTATTGCTTCGTGCAGGACGGCGTGGCGAATGTCATCATGGCGTCCGAGAGGCTCAGCATCATAGAAGGTGAGAATCAGGTCCTGAAATGCTATGCGACCGTCACGCCTCCCCCCGTTTCAGACACCGCGATGGTCAAGCTCAGACAGGCGGCCACGGACATTGCACACGCCTTCAATCTGGATAACACGCCGCTCCATGTCCAGGCAATCATCAACGGCGACGACATCAGTATCATAGAATTCGCGCCACGGGTCGGTGGTGGCATCAGCTACCGTACCATCCGGGAGAACACAGGCTTCGACATCATTTCCGCGACCATTGATTCCTATCTCCAAAAACGCATCGTGCTTTCATACCATGAGATCACATGCTGCCAGTGCGTCGATATCATCTACGGGATTCCGGAAGTCTTCGACCATGTCACGGGGATCGATGAGCTGATGAAGGACGGCGTGATAGAAGGATTCCACTACCATAAGACAAAAGGGATGGCCACTTCAAACGACCGTGCGAGCTCTGGCCGTATTGGCGCGTTCATCGTCACGGGACGCACACGGAAGGAAGTCGGCGAGAAAGTCGCCATTGCCATGGAACGGCTAGAAGCGTTTTCAGCGGATGGCAGGCCCATGATGCGCCATGACTTATATTTCAGACCCTGAAAATACTGAAAGGCAAATAATAGAAATGAGACACCATCTTTATAATCCAGAATTCAAATTTGTCAAAGACCCTGAGCACTTTGACAAACATACTGACCGCTCGTTGCTCCAGTACTGTCTTGGCGCGACCATGTATATGCCCGGCACGAAGGACTTCGCGCAGGCGATCCTGACACAGAAGTACAAGGGGCTGACATCCATGGTCCTCTGCTTCGAGGACGCATGCAGGGAAGAGGACGTACCTTTGGCGGAACACAATTCACTGCACCTTCTGGATGTGATCGGCGATGAAATTAAACGTGGCAACTTCTCTGCCGACAACCTGCCGCTCGTCTTCTTCCGCGTACGCAACATCGAGCAGTTCAAGCATTTCGGCTCAATGCTGAAGCCAGAGCATCTGAAGCTCATCACAGGCTTCAACTTCCCGAAATTCAACATGTCGAATGCAGGAGCCTACCTCACGCATCTGAAGGACATGAACGACGAACATGGCGAGATCCTCTACGGCATGCCCATCATAGAGGACCGCCGCGTGGCCTTCAAGGAGACCCGAATGCAGGAGTTGCTCGGCATCAGAAAAATCGTTGACGCATACAGGGATCTGATTCTTAATATCCGTGTCGGTGGAACAGATTTCTCGTCGTGTTTTGGCGTGAGGCGTGGCATCGACTACTCCATCTACGACATCATGACGGTGCGGGACTGTCTCATGGACATACTGAACGTCTTCTCGCGCGACAACGACTACACGGTGTCCGGTCCGGTATGGGAGTACTTCCGCGCGAACAAGAGCATGAAATTTTCCGATCAAGCGCCTGGCGTGGGGATGAGTATTCAGGGCACGTTGCTGAAGCGGCCCGTCATCGTGAATGACGCGGTAGATGGCCTCATGCGGGAGCTCGTGCTCGACCAGGCGAACGGCTTCATGGGCAAGACATGCATCCACCCGACACACCTGAATTTCATCAATGGCATGCTGGCGGTGACGCGGGAGGAGTATGAGGATGCAGACCAGATCCTCCACACGTCCGGCGGCGTTGTAAAGGGAAGTAAAGGGATGAACGAAATCGGCCCGCATCGCTGCTGGGCGGAGAAAATCGTCATGCGCGCGCGCGCCTACGGCGTCATCGAAAACGAGGCAAGCTACTTTGAACTTTTCGGAGTAAAATGAAAAGGGATGCAATGGATATTTCAACCCCTATAACGGAAGATGTCGCCAAGGCCTTGCAGGTGGGCGACATGGTGTATATTTCGGGAAACATCTACTGCGGACGTGATGCAGTCCTGCCGAAGATCGTCAGGATGTTCCAGGAAGGCACGGTCAGCGAACTGGGCGAGGAGCTGCGCGGCGGCGTGATCTTCCACACGGCGGTCAGCCCCGCGGGTGTGGGGCCGACATCCAGCAACAAGCTGGAGATCGAATCCAGCATCGCGCCGCTTTCCGAGGCCGGCGTGAAACTCCATCTTGGAAAGGGTGCGCTGCATGCGGAGACGGTGGAGGCGCTGGGGCGGTTCAACGCAGTGTACGCCGTGATTCCGCCCGTGACTGCGTTGCTGGGAGCCAGGACACTGGAGTCGCGGCTCGTGGCGTTCCCCGAGCTCGGCATGGAGGCGCTGTACAGCTTGAAGGTTGACCGTTATCCGGCGATCATCGCCGCAGCACATGGGAGGAGCATCTACTGATGAACATGCGATACGACGAAATCGTGGAAAAAGTTGCTGCCACGCTGGTCGCGGCCGGATCGACCTTTACGGAAGACAAGAAAGAGGCCTACCGGAAGGCTATCGCGGCGGAGACGAATCCGCCTGCGAAGTGGGGGATGGAGACCATTTTGCAGAACGCGGATGCGGCGGAACTTCAGAGAAGCCCGCTGTGCGATGACACGGGAATCCCGCATCTTGTATTGGATGTCGGTGACGGCGCAGTCGTGACAGGCGAATTTCTGGACGCGATCCGAGAAGGCGTATCGGAAGGGTTGCGTCGTCTGCCCGGCCGCCCCATGGGGATCATGGGCGACGATGTGCGACGTATTGATCAGTCTGGTGGTCTGGACGAGGATCCTGCGGGCGTACTGCCCGCGCCGTTCCATATCCGCCGGATGGCAGGAAATGGCCTGAAGCTCCATGTCCTGATGTTTGGCGGCGGCCCGGCCATCCGCGGAAAGACGCTTCGTGTCTTCCACAAGCATGACGTAAATGTCGTACTGAATGAAATCATCGGCTGGGCGAAAGAGGGCGTCTCGCAGCTGGGCTGCTCGCCCTGTACGCTGGGCGTCGGAATTGGCCGTTCGCACTACGAGGCGGCTACGCTAATGCTGGAGGCATTGGTTGACGGAAGCTATGACAGGCAGAGCGAGATGGAATCGCAGATCACCTTGAAAGTGAATGAAGCGGACATTGGCCCGCTTGGCCTGCATGGAAAACATTCCGTGTTGGCGACTTTCTTGAAGGTGGGGCCGCAACGTGCAAGCGGTGTGCGGATCGTCTGCCTCAGGCCATGCTGCTGCTTTGAACCAAGAATAGCAACGGTTGTAATTTATTAGGGAATATTATATACTTTAATTTCTGACTGATAATCCATAATATATTGCGCCCAAGTGCAACGGCTGGCGATGCATGCGCATTCGCGTATATGGTCGCACAGGAGTGTGCCTCCTTCCGTTGCCGTTTTTTAGGCTAATAAGAAAACTTAAGTATATATAATTCACAGTTATAAACAAAGAAATTAGTAATAACAAGTTCGTTTTATGAAATGTATTGTTTGGGGAATGGAGAATGTACTCCCCTTGTATCCGTTGACGGGAAACTTTCCCAAGCTTCTTTTGAAGGTGAAGGGGAAGACGATTCTCGATTGGCTGATTGACGACATTGATACATGTGGATTGGTAGATCAATATATCGTTGTTTCCAACCATAAATTGATCCAACATTTTGAGAAATGGGCGGAAGAGAATGCTAAGAATACCGTTGTATTGGATGATGGAACATCGGCAAATGAGAGAAGGTTAGGGGGGGTGAAGGACATCCAGTTCGCCATCGATGAATTGAAGCTGGATGATGATTTGTTGATTATTACAGGGGACAGCGTGCTGGATTTCAGTTTGGTGAAATTCATCCTGTATGCGTTGGAAAAGAAGACATCCTGCATCATGCGGTACTATGAACCAAAGATGCAGAAATTGCAGAGGAGCGGCGTGGTGGTAATTGGCGAGGAGGACCGTGTCATTGACATGAAGGAGAAGCCGGAGAAACCTGAAAGCACATGGTGTTGCCCGCCGTTTTATATCATTGTGAAAAAAGATGTTCCTTTAGTCGCAAAGGGAATTGCAGCTGGCTGCAAGACAGACGCTCTCGGCAGCTTCATCGCCTGGCTGTACAAGCAGGTCGCCATCCATGCCATGGAGATGCCTGGTAAACGATATGATATGGGAACAATGGAAAACTATGAGAAGAATAAACTAATGTACAATGGGATAATCCATAAATCATAATCAAGGAATATATGGACATTTATAAAAAATTAGTTGACAAGCAAACAAAGCTGTCGTTGGTTGGTCTGGGCTACGTCGGCATGCCGATCGCCGTGGCGTTCGCGAAGAAGATCAAGGTCGTCGGTTTTGACCTGAACAAGGCGAAAATCGAGCTGTACAAGGCCGGCATAGACCCGACGAACGAAGTCGGCGACGACGTCATCAGGAAGACGAAGGTCGAGTTCACGGCGGACGAGGCGAAGCTGAAGGAGGCGACGTTCCACATCGTAGCCGTGCCGACGCCCGTCTATGACGACCACACGCCGGACCTGACGCCCGTGGAGGGCGCGTCGCGCATTCTCGGCCGCAATCTGAGGAAGGGCAGCGTCGTCGTGTTCGAAAGCACGGTCTATCCGGGCGTGACGGAGGACGTCTGCGTGCCGATTCTGGAGAAGGAGTCCGGCCTGAAGTGCGGAGTCGATTTCAAGATCGGCTACTCCCCTGAGCGGATCAACCCCGGCGACAAGCTGCACCGTCTTGAAAATATCAAGAAGATCGTGTCGGGCATGGACGCGGAGACGCTGGACACGGTGGCAAAGGTCTATGAACTGGTGGTGGAGGCGGGCGTGCACCGCGCGCCCTGCATCAAGGTCGCTGAGGCCGCGAAGGTCATCGAGAACTCGCAGCGGGACATCAACATCGCGTTCATGAACGAGCTGTCGATCATCTTCAACAAGATGGGGATAGACACGAAGTCCGTTCTCGAGGCGGCTGGCACAAAGTGGAACTTCCTGAACTTCCGGCCGGGACTCGTCGGCGGCCACTGCATCGGCGTGGATCCGTACTACCTGACGTACAAGGCGGAGATGCTCGGCTACCAC
>JAGCSE010000175.1 GCA_017964325.1 Victivallales bacterium
CAGAGGGCGCGGTCCCATTTGACGTCTTTTCCAGGAAAGAAGCCGCCGGTGGCTACATATTTGCAATTCCACATCTTATGTTCGTCGATGACTTTGTTCGGATTGCGTTCCATTTCGCCGATGCCCGTGTGGGTGACGGCGCATTGGAGGCCTTCGCCTTCCAGAATCTTCTTGATTTCCGTGGCGGCGATAGGGCCGTGGCCCGACAATTGGACACCGTCGTAGCCCATCTTCTTGACCTTCGCGCAGGAATCCGCCAGACCGGCTGGCGTTTTCGTGAATTCGCGGACAGTGTACATCTGCGCGGCGAGAAGCGCCTTCTTCGGAGCGAGGTTCGCGGCGGCTTCCTGTCCTTTCAGGTTGAGGCCGAGTGCCGCGGCGCTCAGCCCCATGCATTTGAGCATATCACGTCTGTTCATAGCTGTTTTCCTGTAATAAAATAATGATTTTTCTAGAGCTTCTAGATTTTCTAGAGCTTCTAGATTTTCTAGAGCTTCTAGATTTTCTAGAGCTTCTAGTAATTACTCAAGCATAATAGCACGGAGCTTCGCGATATCGTCCTTCGTGAAGCCAAGGGAGATGACATAGTTTTCAACCTTTTCCGTCATGTTTGCGCCCGGCAGGGCTTCGAACACTTTCACAAGATGGTTGAAGCGCTTTTCATGGTTGAAACCGACATCGCGGTTCCAGAAGCCCGTGACCTCCCAGTCGAGATAGAGCTCCTCTTCGGACACGCCGAGCAGGGCGTTGATGATGAAAGCGACGGCACCCGTGCGGTCTTGTCCTGCAATGCAATGGAAATCAATGGGATAGTTGTTTTCATCCAAGAAGACTTTGAAGACTTCCTTAAAGGCCGCCTTGCCGGAAGTGCCGCCCATGCCGCCGTAGGCGGAGGAGGAGATGTGGAACCACGTGGCGGCGTCGCCCATGGGGGAACCTTTCATGCCGAAGCATTCGGCAGATGAACGGAGGTCGATATCGCTCTTGATGCCAAGGGTTTTCGTCATGTATTCTTTCATTTCGTCGTCGAGGCGGTTCTCGCCGGGCCTGAAGCCTTTTTCGTATTTGTAGAGGTTTTTGAGATTGTCGGTATCAAAGGCAATCTGCTGTTTGAGGATTTCCGTGCGGGAGAGGGCCTTGCGTGGCTTGCCGCAGGCGAGGCCGCATCTCGTCTTGTCACTGAAGGCGATGACGGCGATGACGTTCTTGCCTTGCTTGACGGGAATATCGATCGTGTTGTTGCGGACGCGCGCCTTCGAATGGCCGTTGCCCTGCCGCATGTAGTCGATGACTTTCACGTTGTTGACTGCCATGCACCAGTTCCAATCGGCGGCGCAGCCAATCTGCATATATCCATCTCGCGGCGACTCAAAGACTTGCATGAACAACGCGAGCTTGCCTTCGGAAGGATTTTCAACGGACAATTCGCCGTTGTTGTCAACGGTTTTGATGGTTTTCGCGGCACCGAGGAAGGTGTCCGGAATATCTGTAAGTTTCAGGAATTCGGCGGCTTTGCCAGTTTTTATCTTCCCCTCGGGGCAGAACGTCGCCCATTCAGGCGAGATGGAATAGCGGATGTATTCAACGGGCTGGACGTGGGCGAGTTCCGCTTTCGCCTTTTCAATACGATCTTTCAGAAGTTCTTCGTCTCCGGCGATTTCCGGATGTTCGCCTAACGCTTCCAGTTTGCTCAGGAAGAGGCGATGCGCATTGTTGTTGAGCCCGGCCGTGCGATAGACGATGCCCTGGCGGACGCGGCGTCCATTCAGTCCGATGCGGCCACCGAGATCGCGGACATTTGGTACGCCGTTGATTTTCAGCAATCTGGGGGCGTATTTCTCCGTGGAGAACGTCGCGACGGGAGAATCGAACGATCCGTTTTCCGTGACGGCGGTGACCTTCCAATAATAGGTCATCGCGATTTTCAGATTGTTCAGTTCGAGCCGCGGCTCCATGATGGTAGCAGACACGGAGGGAGCAAAGTCCTTCTTTTCAGAAATGACGACTTGATAGGATGTTACATTTTCAGCGGTGGTTGTCCACTCCAGCATGACGGTCTTGGGATGGTAACCTTGCGATTTCATCTCTTCGCGCTTTTTCGCATCTGCAAAATAGGCGATGCGTTCATGATGCGGCATGTTGACGTAGTTTTTCTGAATCGTACGGAGGAGACGCACGACGGCACCTTCCTTCGGTGCTGTGATAGTCACTTTTTCGACGGGATTCGCATGGGGCGCTTCCGTGAGGGCGGTCACTTTCGGACCGTTTGGATAGAAAAGATAGATGGGGGCTTCCTGGTCGGGAAGGGCGAAAACAGTTGCACAGATGACGAAAAGCAGCAACGAGAGAAGATGTTTGGTTTTCATGGTGGTTCCTATTATTATTTAAAGTAAAAAGACGACAACAATAGTTTAATATGGGATTTCATTTTATCAAGAGGAAAAAGCGGAAGATTTGCAAAGGCGGTTGAAGGCAGGTACATTATGGATGTATTTATATTCAACTTGAAATACGATAAAAATCTAAAGGAAAAAATTATGAAACTGATTCGCGGCGGTTTGGTCAAGACGATGGCGTATGGCGACATCGAAGACGGGCAGATTCTCATCGACGGCAACAAGATCGCGGCTGTCGGAAAGGACTTGGAAATTCCTGAAAATACGGAAGTCATTGATGCAACGGGATGTATCGTAACGCCTGGCCTGATTGACGCGCATACGCACATCGGCCTGCACGAATACGCCATCCGCTGGGAGGGCAACGACGTCAATGAAAGCGCAAAGCCGCTGACGCCGGACATGCGGGCCATCGATGGCATCAATCCGCGGGACGAGCAGTTCGATGATGCGTTGGCGGCGGGCGTCACGACGGCCGCCATCGGGCCGGGCTCCGCCAACGTGGTCGGCGGCACGTTCGCCGCGTTCAAGTTGTACGGCCAATATATCGATGACATGGTCATCAAGGATCCTATCGCGATGAAATGCGCGTTTGGCGAGAATCCGAAAGGCGTGCATGGCCAGAAAGGCCGTTCGCCTGTGACGCGCATGTCCGTCGCGGCGTTGCTGCGCGGCCTGCTGATGAAGGCGAAACGCTACGTGGATGAAATCGCTGAGTCTGAAAAGGATAAGACGAAGAATCGCCCCTACGATTCGGAATTGGAGGCGATGGTTCCCGTCATGAAGCGCGAGATCCCGCTGAAAGTCCATGCGCATCGCGCGGACGACATGCTGACGGCCATCCGCATTGCGCATGAGTTCGACGTGAAGATGACGTTGGACCATGTGACGGAAGGCCATCTGATCGTCGATCGCCTGGCGAAGGAGCATTATCCCGTGCTGTGCGGTCCGTCATTTGGCGGCAAATCAAAATTTGAATTGAAGGACAAGACGTTCGCGACACCCGGCATCCTGAACAAGGCCGGCCTGACGGTCTGCATCATTACGGACGCTCCCGTGACGCCGTTGAACTATCTCCCTCTGTGCGCGGGACTTGCGGTGAAGGCCGGCATGGACGAAGAGGCCGCCTGGAAGGCCATTACGATTAATCCTGCGCGGGTTCTCGGCATTGAAAAACGAATCGGCTCGCTGGAGCCCGGAAAGGACGCGGATATCGTCGTTTTCGACTCCAATCCGCTGCACGACATCCAGTATCATGCGAAATTCGTTTTGATCAACGGCGAAATTGTGATGAAATAATAATCTAGAAAATCTAGAGCTTCTAGAAAATCTAGGGCTTCTAGAAAATCTAGGGCTTCTAGAAAAAAACTAGCCATGGATATCGCCTCCCTCAAAAAACTGCGCACGTTTCTGTATGATGCATACTGGCCGCCGTTTGCGCCCGAACTGGCGTTTGACGCGAAGCGCGGCGCGGAACTCTGCAATGCCGCCGGGGCAGATTCCGTCCGTTTCGGAAGCATCGGCAAATACGCCTTTTATCCGAGCAAGATCTATCCGCAGCATCCAGATTTGAATGGCCGTGATCTCTTGCAGGAAATGATCGACACTGGCATCAAAGTCGTGGCGTACATTCCTGTCGCGCATGGCGCGCCCGGTTGCTGGGTGCGGGAGATGTATCCGCAATGGATCTGCCGCGACGACGACGGCAACGAACTGGAGCCGCGTGGGCAGGCCAGCCATTTCGGCGGCGAACGGCTTGTATCTCTTTGCGCTTTCGGTGATTACGAAGAGAAGATTCTGCAAGTCGTCGATGAAATTCTGGCGTACGACATCGTCGCCGTGTATCTGGACGGACCGTATCAAGGATGGTGCGTGGAGAACATGATCTGCCAGTGCCCAGCCTGCAAGGCGCGTTATCTGCGTGATACAGGCAAGCCGTTGCCGCGCATCGATGAAGAGGATCGTTGGGACGAATATCAGCTGTGGAAACGGAAGAATCTCCTGGAGCTGCTGCGGAAAATCCATGCGAAGGCGGCGAAAAAAGGCCTGCCGCTCATGATGAATCGCACGGCGGCGGCGTTCTGCGGGACGAAGACGGAACTTGCGATGCTGGCGGAAGTCGATTGCTTTTTGATTGAAAACAATCGAGGCGGCATTGCGGGGGCGAGCCTGGCCCATGTGCTCGGCAAGATGATCTGGAACTACACGAACGCCCATGCGCATCATCCGCGGCGGTCTGACGAGCAGTTCGAGAAAGCGACACTCGCGAACGGATGGCGGACAATGGCCATCGGCGGCAGTCCGATCGTGTCCTACGCAGGCCGTTTCTTCCGTTCTGACAAATACATAGGGTATATCAAGAAAATGTTTGAGAACGGGCCGGTCGATCCGTTTACCTTCGAACCGGAGCCACGACGTTTCGCCTGCGTCTTCTATCCGAACGACGAACGGTTGCGGTCGCATCAAAAAGCGAAGGACGAAGCGTCCGGACGGATCACGGACATGCTGGCGGCGCACGGCATTCCCGTCATGGAACTGCCGGAAGCGTTGCTTGGGGCGGCAAGCGGCGAAGAAGAATGGTCGTTCGCCGCGAACATGATGCAGCCGAACGCCTTGGACGAATTCAAGGTGATATTCATTTCGCGTGACATCACGCTGACGCCGCAGCGGGAGGCGTGGTTGAAGGCGTTCATCGAAAATGGCGGCAACGTTGTGTTCAGTGGGCGGATTCCGCCCGCGTTCACGGATGCACAGCTGAAGCCGTTGGATGAACGGATGACAAAAGCATTCGAACTTCAGCGTTGGGGGACGAAACGCTACGATTCCTATCTAATCGCCGACTGGCATTACGACTGGATGACGCAGACGGAGTGTCGTGTCATGGAAGTGCCTGGAGCGGAAGTGAAAGCGCAGAGCGTTTTGTTCGACCGACAGGGCGAAATCCGTTGGGATTCCGTCTTCGTCAAGACGATGGGAAACGGTCGGTTCATCGTTTTCGATTCGCCGATTGAACAGTTGCTGTCTCCTGACAATGAAGAACTTGGACGATTTTTCCGTGATGTGTCGTTCATTGGGCAGACAATTCCGTTCGAACTGCTGGAAGCGGATGGCCCCGTCACGGTTTGTGTCTGGAAGCATTGCGTCATCATGACGGCTGCGCGGAAAACAAACGTGTCCTACCGTCTTTATGGAGAACGGCAGGACACGAAAGTTGTTGATGGTTGGATGGGCGTCTGTTTGAAATAAGCCACGCTTCTGTTTGGCCGCGCAGGAGCGCAGCCCTCCCAATCGTTAATTACGCATCGGGGAACAACTTGCGGATGTTGCGGAAATTGGCGTCCGCGATCATCTGGCCGAGAGCGGGCGTGGAGCGGACGGAGACGATCGGCGTGGATTCATAGCCGCCGCGGAGGAACGCCTCGAAGGTCGGAATGTAGCCGACGGCGTCGTCGCAAAGCTCTGCGATGAAGGTATATTTGGCTTTGGACCATTTTTTGATTTCGAAGCCCCATTCGACGAACAGTTCGCCGGGCGCGCCGCAGAAGACGGCGTCGCCGAAACGCATGGCCTGGACTTCGCGTTTGATGGTGCCTTCGTCGGAATACGCGTCATAACGTTCCAAGAGAGCCGCTTCCGCGCCGCCGGGGGCGGTTGTGTTCTGCTTCGCGCGGGCTTGCGCAAGACGCATCTGGACGACGTAGTCGTTTTTCGGATATTTCGGCACGTCAAGAATTTCACTGACGGTTCCAAGATCCACGGACTTGCTGGGATAGGCCTTTTCGATGATCGCCATGGCCTTTCCTGCGAAGGCGCGGCCCATCTGTTCGGACTTCCAGACGCCTTTGCCCGGATAGGGGCAGTTCTGCAAGTATGGGCAGTGGTTGATGTTGCCGCAGGCGCCCTGCACGTAGAGGACGATCAGATCGTCGCCATAGACCTTCTGCAACGTCTCCTGGATGACGGCGGGGAAGTCGGCGGAGATGAGCGTGCCGCCTGTGACGTCGATATGGACGGTGTAGTTGCAGATGACGGCGAACGGCTTGGCGTTGAGCTCTTCCTTGAAGACGATGGCGCCGAAAATAGGATCAATGTTGCTGGCCGGGCCTTCGCACTTTAGCGCACCGCCAGGGCCGAACTGTTCGGAGCAGTTCTCCATGCGGAAGCGGCGGACGAACGCGAGGCCTTCTTCCTGTTCCGTGCCGATGCACATGACGGCGTCCTTCTGGCTGTTGGCGGCGTCGATGGCGGCCTGCGCCATGCGGGCGGGAACGCCTTCGTAGTACTCTTCATTACGCGGGCAGTTGGCGTTGGACGGACGGAGATCCGGTCCCGTGTGGGTATGCGTGGAGCAGATCATCACGTGGGATTCGAGAATGCCCGTGGCGTCATGGACGATCTTGCGGACGCGTTGGCAGACTTCGGCCGTCATTGTGATGAGATCGCAGGTGATGAGGGCGACGCGTTCATCGCCGCTTCCCGCCACAATTGCCTTGGCGCGAAGGGGATGGATGATTCCCGTGGAGACGCGTTTGTTGAAGTAGCCCGCCAGGCAGGTGCCGATGGGCGGCGTGATGTCGCTCTGCGCAACACCGACTTTCAATGTCTTGATTTCATCAGCCATGTTCATTTCTCCTTGTTGTTGGGTATTTCTGCAAGGTCTTGTTGGATATCATGGAAAACGATGGTTGAATTGTTGAATTCATTCACGAATTCGTGGATAAGTCTGGCGAGATCGTTGTCGGTGATATTGATTTTCTGCATAGGTCCTCTTTTGGGATAAATATCAAGAAAAACAACTAACTCAACATTTTTCATCACCATGTAGATTAGCCGATAACCATCTGATTTGGAAAGTTTTTGATGTTTATCTGGCAAACGTAACTTGATGACAACTGAATCATTGTCGGCAAGTATCATGTCATGGTTGGTTCGTATCTGTTCAATTGGCACGTCATTGAAGGCACGGCAAATTTCTGTTTTCACACCGATATACACGCCACGTCTGACTTTCAGAAGTCCAGCAAGGCATTTCCTGAATGATGATGTACTGGCAAATATGATCATCAGACTCTGGCTAGTTTGGAGAAATCGAGTTGCCCAACATTCTTCATTGCTTTTTTCAGGGATTCATTCTTTTGAGCGTCTACCCTGAAAACTTTGATATCATGTTCAAGTTCTTCCAAATCAGAAATTTGTCTTTTCATACGCTCCTCATAGCAAGTAAAGCTTGATTGATTTTGGCTTTCCTGCATAAGCGCCTTAAGTGTTGCAATGACAATGCGAAGTCTTGGGCCGAATATAGCATAGTCCTCTGGAGAAATTGTCTGAAAAGCTTCATGAAGTTGATTGCAAAGCGAATCCACTTCATTCAACAAACGAGTCATTTCCCCGCGTTTTTCCGTAAACATAGGCGATGCCATACGCATTCTTCTATCAAAAGAACGATGGCCAATGCGACCTATTTCTTGTGATATGATTTCTGGATGGCACATGCTGCTATATTGAGAATCTGAATTGAAATAAATCGACATAAAACCTCCCACTTTTACAGAATCCCGATCAAAAAATGTCTTTAACAAAAAATAGCGTGCTTTTCATATCATGCAAATATCTTTGAGATTTTTTCCCATGTGCAGACTTTTTGAACTACTAACCACTAATCACTAATCACTAACCACTAAAATAATTCATTTCTCCTTGTTGTTGTTTGGGGTATCGATACGTTCGAGAGAGAAGTCGTCAAGCCATATTTTGCCGCGGTTGCCGTTGAGGCCGGCGGCGACGGAAATATTCATAAGTCCTTCGGGAACTGTCAGTTCAACGGAAAATTGCTTCCAGTCAAACGCTTCCCGCGGGAAGGCGATCGACCGATATTCGACGGGTTTGCCTTCCTTGAAAAGCTCCAGTCGGAGCGTGCCGTTCATCCAACCGATCGTGCCCGGCTGGATGTTGTCCGATTTCACCCAGCAGGAGAGCTTCCATTTCGAACCGACCGGCAGCAACGCCAAAGGAATGTTCTGCCGGACAAGACGGTATTCGCCGTCGAAACCATCGATGCGCAGGGCGGCTTTGCCGCTGTGGAAGGTCGTGGTATCCAATGCCGCGCCTTTCGGGATGTTCCATCCGGCGTTCGGAGGGAAGAACTGGACGATGTCATGAAGCCATTTCCCTTTCGTATATTCTTCAAATCCAGAATCCTCAAGAAGCGACAGCTTGGCGGGACGCTGCTTCGCGAAAGACGGGATTTCAGGGGATGAGCCGCCGTTTTCATGTGTCGTGAGGCAGGTGGAGAAAAATCGCCATTGGCCGTATGCGTCGTTTTCCGGCGGCGCCCCGTCATGCCATGCGATGAAGAAATTCCTATTGTGCAGGAAGACATTGGCGGGCGGTGTGGGAGACTGCCATTTGATGTCACGCAGCCGGAAATCGCAATTTAAGCGCTCTGCATTGGCATCGTTTGGGCCATCCAGTTTGTTTTCCTCAAAGCGTATTTCCTTGATGGCGAATGGGTTGTATTTCCCTTTCGTCTGCATGGAGCGTTGTTTGTCCGACGTTCCTTTCTGGAGGATTCCGTCGTCGTTGAACATTGTGGCGGTGTATGGATCTTGGAAGGCGGTTGTCGCCATCCAGGCGGTGAAGCTGCGATTCCCTGCGGCAGGCTGGCGGTTGCGGATGCCGCAGACGAAGCCTATTTCCGGAAGATCTTCAGGGAGACGGTATTCCGTATAATAGTCGATAGGCGAACCCATGGTTTGGAAACGGTTGAAACCACGCATTGTACCTAGGAATTGCAGGCGGATGGCGCCGTTTTCCATACGCGTGATGCGTGTGAACGGTTCGGCGGCGTCATTGGCGGAATAATGAAGACGGTCTTCTCCAAAACCTGCGTCCGTGTAAAGGCTTGTCTCCGAGAAGAGATTATATGTTGTCGTTTGACTCCAGCGCCCTTTACGTGTTCTCCATTCGAGTAGGTTGCCATTGCGACCAATACGGAATCGAGTCAATCCTGCCATGTAGATATATTGCCCGGGCATGGATTTCAATGACTTGTCAAGTTGTGCTTTGTGACTGAAGGAAGACGATTTCAATTCAAACGTAAACGGACAGACACCGAATTCAGGCACTGCATCCAGTTTTTCAGCGATGAAGACATGTGGAACGTGCTCGTCTCCAACACGATCCAAAATGAAAACAGCGGCGGGAAGGGCCTGCGGATTGAAGAGAAGGGAGACGGAGCCGTCTTTCGTGGCGAACGTGATATTGGCGTCATGCGGGGAGAGGCCGAATGGCCAGAAGAGCGAATTCCAAAGGACGTTGCCGCCTTGCGCCATGTAATAGATGTTGCGGACGACGCCATTGCAATTTGGATGGCGTGTGCGGAAGCGGTCGAACCAGACGCCGTTGGCGGCGGAGGCCGCCCAATCGCATGGTGTTCCTTCTGGAATATCTAAACGCAGAAGCAATCCTTTTCCAATATTTGTCGTGCGAGAATCAAATTGCGTGAAATCCGGCAATGGCGTGCGTTCACCATTGTCTCCAATGGCGAATGCTTTGAATGCAAGTTGCTGATTCCCATGGAATTCGATAAATGGCTTCGGCTCAGGCGTCAGTTTCTCGGGCGTTCCTCCAAAACGATAGACGGCCATGCCGGATTCCGGAACGGGAAGACATAAATAAGTCCCTTTCGTGACGGCTTTGACAGTTGTTCCATTAAGGATATCAAAGACTTGTGTCGTTTTGCGGAACGGTTCGGGAAGTTTGGAAAGAGGAATGCTGATGGCACCGTCGATGCCTGTGTAATAGGGTGAAAGGCCGACGACGGCGATGGATGCGCGCGGCCCCGCACCTTCATCCCATGCGTATTGAGCTGGCGGATTATCTGTCTGGTTGGCGGTGCGTAAAACAGCAAATATGTCACCGGGAGCACTCACAGAAAGATAATCCGCGTCGCCGTCGCCCATTTCGACGAGCGAGTTGCGGATTTTCAGGATTTGGCGGATAGAGTAGCCGTGACCATCCTCCATGTCTTGATAGACCATGGGAATGCCTGGTATCCAGGCGGATATGGCCATGGCG
>JAGCSE010000176.1 GCA_017964325.1 Victivallales bacterium
CCTTCGATGCCTATGCCCTTCCTGCGGCCGCCGTCATCACCGCTCATCTGGACTTGCTGGACGGCCGGCGTGCCTTTCAGCTCGCCTTTTGGACTCGACTGCCGTCTCAAATCACGCCCTTTGTTTTCGATGGTAGCCTTGCGGACGACGGATTTGTCCTGTTCGTCGTCCTTCCCGCTCATGACGTTCAAATCACGCGTTAGAACGCGCAGCGATTCGTCCATTTCGGCGGAGACATCGACATGCTCGATATTGACGATCAAATTCATAAGCCCCATCATGGCACCACGTATCTGCAACGTAAAGGAGGAGATCGTATCCATCATGCCACTGATAAATTCCGTGATGCCCGACAAGGCGGCATCCAGCCAACTGATGGCGATGGGGCGTTGCAACGGATCGTTCAGATTGAACGTGTCATGGAATATATCCATGATCTTGTCCATTTCGTTGAGAAACTCATCTTTCTGTTCTTGTGTATATTTTGACGGATCAAATTCATCCTGCCCAAACTTGAGGAAATCAGGAAGGTAGTCGTTAAGGCCATCCCATTTGTCGTTTATGAAATCAATGCCATCGACGATGTTATGTGCGAGATTATCCGCCGTACCTTTGCCGAAGAAATAATCAATACCGTCTGTAAGATGCTCGCCGACCCAATCGCCGACGAAACTACCTGCGACCGCGCCGAGAAATGTACCTGCACCTGTCCCGATGGCTTCACCGACAGGACCAAAACGCGAACCAATAACACGGCCAAGGAGTCCGCCGCCTTTTTCAAAAAGATTTCCCGCCAGCGAACCAGCCACTTCGCCACCGACATCCCCCATGAGGTCATGGGCTACATCAGTGGTAAAACCATTGTCGGAGATTCTATCGTAATAACCCTTTTCTTTCCCAAGCTTGTCCCCCTCGTCCTTAATCTTCTTCCCGTCGTTAACAATCTCGAAGAATGTTTCGTAAGCTTCGGCACTTGGACGCCTCACCATCGTGATTTCCAACAAATCGTCGTTCTTCCACACGGCGGACTTCCATGAATCAGGATGTCTGGAGCCGATGTCGATGGGGCGCAGAAAGTCTTGATGGATCACATTGGCGGCCAGAAAACTACGCAATTTCAGCGGATTGCATTCGGCTTGGCGGTTATTCGGAACGCCAGGCGCGATATTCTTCAAGACATTGTCTTTCAGATCCTTAGCATCGTTCATCAAGCCACGGATGACATCGTCCACCGCCTTTGGAATCGCTTCTCCCTGCTTCAACGGCGCGATGCCCTTCAGCGATTCCTCCGCCTGTTTCGCCTTCTCGTCGAAGGCCTTGCGAACATTGGAAACACATTCGGCGGCGCTCGTCTTCAAGGCGGCAGCATCCTTTCCGTAGGCATCCGCGATGGTTGCCATCTCCTGTTCGAAATCCGCCAACGCGTTTTCGCAACGGTCCGTATACTCTTTTACAGCTGCGTTTGAAGCGTTTATGAAATCCGCGAAGGCCGCATCCGTCTTTGGCAACTGCGTCTTCAACGCATAATAAATCTTCCACAGCAAGAAGCCATGACGCACGGCATTTTCGCCCATCTGCTCGTTGAGAACATCAACCCAATACGCAAGTTGTTCATCAAAAAGCTTTTCGGACTTGTAATACGGTTTCAGAGACGCAAAGACCGCATTAGAAAGTTCCACAAGCTGTTTTCGCGCAACCGAATAGCCATCTTCCTGCGACGATTTTTTCAACGCGGCAGCGGCATCCGTCAATGCTTTCGAAATATCGTCCGCCGATTTCCGCAACTGCTCCAGCGAATCATCGACCGTTTTCGCAAATGCCTTCCATTCAACGTCTGCGGAGCCGGAAAAGTCTTCCACGTCGCTCTTTAGATCTTCCAGCTGACGTCTGAAAGCCACCTTGGCGAGCGTTGTCAGCCAATTGGCGGGCACAGCCGTCAAGGCGTGTGGCGGCAGGCTTTCCTGCTCCCGAATTGTCGCCGCCACGGGAAACGCCGTCAGCGGCTTGTCCAACTGCGTCATGATGTCATGGGACGTTTTCTTGACTTGCTGCGTAAGTTCTTCTTTCAGAGGAATAAGCGACAGCGTCTCCGCCACGATGCCATCGATGGCGGAATCCGGTAGCGGCTTCACATTTTCAACGGCCTGCGGACATGCCGCGAGAAATTCGCCGACGTAGTCCGCTGTGGCTTCCAACGCCGCTTTCAACGCATCCGCATGATCTTTGGAAAAAACGTCATCTGATGGATTTACGTTATGCCAAGCGGTATCGAATGTCGCACCTGGTATCCATGACGCGGCACCGTTGTTCATCTTGGCTTGCGTCAGCCACATCTCGTCATTCACCACATCGCGATTGGCGAAAATGTTCTGCAATGCACGCACGCCTGTACCCAACGCATAGAAGGCCTCTTGCGTTTTGCCTTCCTTTGCGAGACGGATCGCCTTGTTCAAGTACTTCTTGGAGTTCAGATAACGCGTGTCGTTGGGCGAAACGGCGATTTTTCCATAGGTCTTGACAGGCGTGCCCTCGGCCAAAACGCCTGTGTTGAACGCACGGTCCTGATTTCTGTAAAAATCGACCTTCTTCTCGCCTTTCTTGCGTTCAATACGGATATCATTGCCGTCATGCCATGCGCCATCACCGACGCGAGTCGCTTGTTTTTCATTGAAGCCCAATGCTTTGCAGATGTCTTGCACACCTTTTGCATGAACGGCGGACTCCCAGCCCATCGCCAATGGACAGATCAGCAGGCTTAAAACAATCAACAGGGAGGCTAGTCTTTTCATTTCGCCTCACCTCCCTTTATCGCATTGAAACTCTTCAGAAGGGCCTGACTGTCATTCAGATCATGAATTTCCAGCGTCGGCGCGACGGTAACGTCCTTCGGAATCGTGACGACGGCGACCAGACGCGGCATGAACAGCGGAATGTACATGAAAACCGAATGGTTAGGTCTTTTACAATAATAATATAGGACAAACTGCTCGCGCACATCGTCTGGCAGAGCCATGAGCGTACGGATATGGGAATCATATTTACCGTTCCAGAAGAGCTGGCGGAATTCTTCACGCCGTCCATGCTGCAGAAGAATCTGCATGTTTTTCATCATCTTCGATTCATCCTTGTCATGAATCATGCTCTGGATAAGTTTGAGGCGCATAGCGGAGCGCAAGGCAATCAATTTCATCTCCTCTTCCATATCAGGAAATGCGAATTCGCCAAGATTCGGTGGCGATTTCAGAGGGAATTTCATGTCGAAACGCTCTGCCGTCTTCGCATAGACCGTCGCCAATTCCACGATCTGCGGGCGTTCATTCGAAATAACGGTTGCAAAAGGTTTCTCTGATGGCTTCTCGCCGCGGAACGTCTCGCCCGTCAGCAATGCAAATTTGCTGACAACCGCCTTGCCGCCCATTTCAGGCAGTTTCAATTCCAATAATAAGATCGTGTCCCAGAACGGGTTATAGATGGCACTGACGGCGTTCTCACGGTCATAGCTGCCCGTGATTTCCATCGCACCGACGAAGAAATCGATCCATTGCGGCTTCTTCAACAGCTCCATGCGGCGCCAACGGCGAAGGCAACGATTTTCGAAAAAACTTTCCACCGCAACATCCGGATTGCCCATGGCCATCCGATGGAATTCCGTAACGGTTCCCATGACTCGCAAGGCAGGCCGAAGTGCCTTGACATCAGGCACATCCGCAGAGGTCTGAGCCGTCACGCACAAACAGAACAGCAACGCGACGGCAAGAAGTTTTGTGAATATGCGCAAGTCCTTGTCCATCAATTGATTTTCGCGCCTTGGAGGCCTGACACATTGAGTTTCTTACCGTTCGGCAACGCCGAATTCATGATGCCGCTGCCGCGAACCGTGTTCGGATCCGTCTGCAACGTGCCTTCATGGGCCAAAGAGCCCCACTTGGCATCGCCCGCCATGCCGAACAGTTTATACGTTTCGGCAGCGCATTCCTGCCATTCGAAATCATCTTCTGACGGCGTTCCGTTGAACGGCGACTCATAACCGGCCGCGTAACGGACGGGTAGCAATGTGCCTTCCCAATCAGGCGTGCAGAGATTCCAAATGCTCTTCAGCGGTTCCGTCTTGTCGCAGATGCATCCCTGTCCGACGGTCTTGGAATTCACGCCAAAGACGGAGCTGTCATCGTCAGGATGCCAGACATGCGTCACTCCATTGTAGGCGACTTCATAGTCGCGGTCGCTACCGCCTGAACGGTGATAACCTGCGCGGGAAGCCGCGACCGTCCAGATATACTGGTCTTTCACAGGATTGAAGGCGGTGAAAATGCCTTTCGAAATGGAGCCGCTTGAGCCGCCAGTGAAAATCTTCGTCAGCGGCTTGTGCATCTTCCGGGCGGCAAAAACCATGATGGTACCATCGCCCTTGAAGAATTCCGGGCTGAGGATCCACGGCTTGCAAGTCTCTGTGACGTAGTATTTTGGATCATAGATGGCCTTGTCGTCGCCGTAAATACGGGAGTTTCCCGTCAGCAGGATGTATTTTTTCGGATCGCTGGAATTAATCAGGAAATTGAGTCCGAGAACGCACTGTTTGTATTTGGAACGCTTGCTGTCGTCCAGACTGAAGGGGAACCAGTTGGTGAAGCCTTCATGCCCACTGCAATCCGTGGAGAACATGGCGATGATCGGCGTCGGAATGTGGAAGCAATACTGCAAAATCGGAACGCTGATGCAGAACCATTTCTGCGACGCCCAGACATATTCCGCGCAGAGCGCGACGGATTCCTCTGGATTCTCATACGCCTTTTTGCAGAGATCCGTATAGTTGTCCTTCGTACCTCTATAGTTCTGGCAGGACGCGGGATTGCAGAGCAACGACATCTGCGCCCAGTAGGGAACGCGCAACTGATCGCCGCCTTCGCGGAAGTTCGCATTTTTGTAGCCGCGTGTGATTCCATAGCCTGGCGACGGAATCGTTTCGTTACGCGTCACCTTCTCCTTATCCGCCGAAAATTCATCCAGATGGCCGCGGATGTACCAATGGTCGAGACCGTTGGAGACATCGTCCAGCCCGAAATAGCCCAGCAGATTCTTCTGATATTTGCCCTGCGTGTCCGGCGAGCCATCGGCCATCGCAAGAAACAGCTGTTCATGCTCTTCCGTATTATATAGAGGATAGAAGAAGCAGCCTTTTTTCTTGTCGTACGGATTGGTGCTCTTCGGAATGCGCACATGGAAATGGTAGTCGTTCAAAACGTCGCCA
>JAGCSE010000177.1 GCA_017964325.1 Victivallales bacterium
GGGAGTCGATGGGGCCCATGGAGAAGGGGATGATATAGAGGGTGCGGCCGCCCATGCAGCCCTTGAAGAGTTCGTTGAACTCGGCCTTCATTTCGGCGGGGGCCTTCCAATGGTTCGTCGGGCCGGCGTCCTCTTCCTTTTCAGAGCAGATGTATGTGCGCTCTTCGACGCGGGCGACGTCGGACTTGTCCGAACGGGCGAAGTAGGAGTTGGCGGGCTTGTCGAGCTTGATGAAAGCGCCGGTCTTGACCATCAGATTGGCGATTTCGTTGTACATCCATTCAGAGCCGTCGAAGAAGACGACTTTGTCCGGCGTGCAGAGGTCGATCCAGTGTTGGAGCCAGCCTTTCAGTTCGGCGTTTTTGATGTCTTTGAGTTCCATTGTTTTTCCTCATGGGTTAGGGTGCCTGTGTCCTGTCCCGCCTGCGGGATGCAAGTCGGACAGGCCTGTTGTCAGAAAAATCAAATCAAAAATATAACGTCTAAAAATGCAAGTTTCAACTTTTAGATTATATTATATAGTAAGAAAAACACGAAATAATCGAGAACGAACAAGGAAAGTGACATGCCAGGGAAAAAGGAAAAGGGGCACGTGCTGCAATACCACGTGATGGATCTGCCGTCGCAAGGCGTGGATTGGGAGGGAACTGTGTCGATGGAGGAGTTGGACATAGAGGATGACGACGGTCGCTTCGAATATCCGGAGGAGTTATCTTTCCGGCTTCATTTGAGCCAGCTGGGGGATGATCTGCTCGTGTCATCCGGTCATCTGGCCGTGAAGATCCGCGCGATGTGCGACCGTTGCACGGAATTTTTCGATATGGAATTGGAGACGGACGACGTTTGTCATCGATATGAGAAGGTAACTGGTGAGGTCGTTGACTTGACCGATGCCATTCGAGAAGATATATTAATAGTTTTTCCGCAATCATGTCTGTGTTCGGAGGACTGCCGCGGGCTGTGCCCCGTGTGCGGCGCGAATCTGAACGAAGGCGATTGCGGCTGCGAGCTTCCCGAAGAGGATGAAGACGAAGAAGAGGCCGAAGAAGCTTCCGAAGGTCCGAATCCGTGGGCGGCTTTGGACAATTTGAAACTGGACAATTGATTTTTCCGCGAATCAATTTATTTTACTAAATATAACATAGAAACAGAGCCACGGGCTGCTTGTGGATGGGCGAAAGCTTGGCCGCGAGTAGTCTCAATCATTCTGGAGAACGACAATGGCAGTTCAACAAAGTAAAGTCAGCAAGCGTACGGTTCGTACGCGTCATGCCGCCAACCGTTACAAAGGCGTGCAGGTCACATTGTGCCCGAATTGCGGCGCCGCCTGCCTTCCGCACCGTGTCTGCAAGAAATGCGGTATGTATGGTGGAAGAGCTGTTTTGACGGTCAAGCAAGACGAAAAGTAATGCATTGCGGGCTGGCGGATGTGTTTCGCCAGCCCCTTTGTCTGTCTGAAAGGGTTGTCCATGCCGTATGAATGGCGTCGGCGTGGGCTTAGTGACGAAATCTTCCAATTGTTTTGCGGGAAATGGAACCGCATCGTCGGCAGGGAGTAGCGCGCATGCCAGAACGGAAGTCCAGCGAAGTGATCAACATAGCCGTGGATGTGATGGGCGGCGATTATGCGCCCGGCGCGATCATCGACGGCGTCAACATGACGTTGGAGCGTTACGGGGATGCTTTCAAATTGCTGCTGGTTGGCGATCAGAAACGAATGGAAGTCGAATTGAAGCGGGTTGGCATATTAGGCGATCCGCGATTGGAACTTGTTCATGCTTCGCAGGTTGTGGAGATGGGGGATCATCCCGTGTCCGCTGTTCGCCAGAAGCGTGATTCATCCATTAACGTAGCGATGAATTTGGTTCGTGTCGGCCGTGCGAGCGGCGTTTTCAGCGCGGGAAGCACGGGGGCGTCCGTCGTGTCGGCATATTTCCGTCTGTCCATGCTGCCCGGTATCGAACGGCCTGGCATTGCGACGATTATGCCATCTGAACGCGGCAATTTCGTGCTGCTGGACTCGGGCGCAAGCGTGGATTGCGCTCCTGTGAATTTGTTGCACTACGGCATCATGGGATCGATTTATGCGAAATCGATTTTAAACAAGCCAAATCCGCGCGTTGGACTGATTTGCAACGGCACGGAAGAAGGAAAGGGCAACAAGTTGACGCAGGGAGCGTTGGCGTTGTTGCACGAAGCCAAAATGATCAATTTCATCGGCAACGTGGAAGGCCATGATTTGTTCTCCGGCGGCGTCGATGTCGCGGTTTGCGACGGATTTGTCGGCAACGTGATTTTGAAGAGTTGCGAACAGTTGGCGAAATCCATGGGCCGTCTTGTGAAAAAGGCGATCATGACCAAATTGATTTGGAAGTTGGGCGCTTTGATGGCGAAAGGAGCCTTCAATGAATTGAAGCGCACGACGGATTTCTCCGAAATCGGCGGCGCGCCGCTTCTGGGCGTGAACGGTATCGTCATCATCGGCCATGGAATTTCGGACGGCAAGGCCGTCATGAACGGCATCCGCCAGGCGGGTGCTGCCGTCCGTCAGAAAGTGAACGAAACCATCGCGGAACATGTCCGCGAAGTGTCTGGCCAGCAGAACTGACGGTGTTGCAAACAACTGGGCTTCTGAAAGTTCCTGAAGCCCAGAATGTCGCTGATTGATTATTTCAATTCATCCAGATTGTTGAAGACTTTGATGATGGCCTGTGCGACTTTCGCGGCCATTTGTTCATCGTTGGGAGCGCGAAGAATCTGCACGATGGCGATGTGCGAATAGCAGTATTTAATCGCTTCGGGGAAGTTTTTCAGATTGTAATCGACGCCGTCGGACGCGCCTGGAACCGCCCATGGATAGCCTTTGCCGTAGGCGTTCTGAGCGCGGAAGATGGTCATTTCAGGCAAGATGCAACGTTGCCAGACACAGCAGACAACACCTTCGGCCTGCAGGGCTTTGCAGATAGCATGGCGGAATGCGCTCTTTTCGTCGGGCGTCTTGTCGCCCATGCCGAGAGCCTCGAAATCGACGCGCAGGTTGTAGTTGTACCAATTGTGTGTGCAAGTGGCGGGCTCGACTGGAAGTTTCAGCCCTTTGATGTTTGCCGCCTGAAGGATCGTATGGAGCGTCTTCGCGTTGGCGAGCAACTGTTTATAGTAATAGGGGAACTTGCGCAGTTCGGCGAGAGCGTAGGCGGCGGTGATTTCGTTGTTGCAGAATTTATGCGCGAAAGCGTAGGCGGGAAATTCGTCCGTATCCTTCGTGGGCTGCATATCACCGAAGCCTGTCAGCGTGAGACCACGGTCGAAAATCTCCTTGTCGTTCGTAACGAACAAGCCGCCTTCGCCGGAAGTCATGGATTTATTTTGGTTGAAAGA
>JAGCSE010000178.1 GCA_017964325.1 Victivallales bacterium
GACGACAACAAGTATTTCGTCAACGCTGCGACATTGTTCATGAACATGGGTGTTACGTTCCCACAAGGTGCCCGTGCACTCTACTACTCCAAGGCTGGCAAGCTGGTTGTATTCAACACACCAGAAAACCATATCAAGATTGAAAAGATTTTGAATGAATTGAATTTCACGCCGACGCAGGTCTCCATCGAGTCCAAGTTCGTCGAAATCGAACAGACCAATCTGGATACTCTCGGCTTCCGTTGGAGCCTGAAGGCTGGTGGCGCTGGTTTGAATGTCAATCCGCTGTCTTTGACCGACCCGTCCGACTCCACCAAGCGTGACGGCAAGCACAATCTCGGCATCGGCGGTTCAGCTGGTTCGCAATTCCAGTTGGGTATCGCCAAGGAAACGGAAAACTTCACGAAGGGCCTCCGCCTCGCGACGGATGTCTTCGGATCCGCCGTCAACGATGAAATGTTCTCCGTCTATTCCATCCTCGGCAACTACGCCTTCCAGACGACTCTGTATGCTATCCAGCAGGAAAAGCACAGCGACGTCTTGAGTGCTCCGAAAGTCACGACCATCAGCGGCCAGACCGCTCAGATCAAAGTCGTCACCATCCGCTATTTCCCTGAAAGCTGGACAGAACCTGAATACGATACCGACGGTGACAACGGAGCTGTCAGCTACACGCCCGCAACGCCTGAATTCGGTGATTCACAGGATATCGGTGTCATCCTTGACGTGACGCCTACCGTCTCCCCCGACGGCTACTCCATTGACGTCGAACTCGAACCCCAGGTCATCGAATTCCTCGGCTATGATACCTCCTTCAACACAACTATGATTCTCGAAGGTCGCGAAATTGAGTCCAAAGTTGGTATGATGCCGATCCTGACGCAGCGTCGCGCGAAGACGAAACTGGTCATCTGGGATGGTGAGACCATCGTCCTGGGCGGCATGATTCAGGAAAAGTTGACGAAGTACGAAGACAAGGTCCCGTTCCTGGGCAGCATCCCCGTGCTCGGCCACCTCTTCACGATGAAGGGTGAAGAAAGTGTGAAGACGAATCTCCTGATGTTCGTGAACGCACGTCTTGTCACGCCTGCCGGTTTGCCAATCCGTGCAAACGACCTCCGCGGTCTGCCGGATTTCCGCCACTAATAGAATCATAGTAATCTGAATCAAAAGCCCTGCGGCTAACACCGCAGGGCTTTTTTGTTTGTTTTTTCAACAAAAAGGTTTCTAGCGCCTCTAGCGTCTCTAGAGGTTCTAGCGCCTCTAGCGTCTCTAGAGCTTCTAGCGCTTCTAGAGTTTCTAGCGCTTCTAGAGTTTCTAGAGCTTCTAGAGCCTCTAGAGCTTCTAGAGCCTCTAGAGCTTCTAGAGCTTCTAGTGCCTCTAGTGCTTCTAGAGCCTCTAGCACTTCTAGACCTTCTAGGAAAAAATCGGTTGATTTTTTTTAACAAAAAATTCAGATTTTATTTGATAATCGTGGTTTCATGGCGTATAGTGAGTATAAGTCTCAATATTGTGAAGAATAGTGTTGAGATTTATGTCTTTTTATGGTGAAAACCATGGGGAATCTGGCACGGAATTTGCTATAAATAACAAAATTAAAATAATTAAAAATCAACCAATTCGAGTCAATGAAAGAGGAACTTTACATGTCAAGAATGAAACAGGAAAAGTTCGGTAGCACAGGTCGTTACAAGCTGATGACCTGGCTTGTCATCGCGTTGATGTTCGCTGTCACGGGAGCTCGTGCGGCGAGTGTGGACAAGGAAAAGGCGGCGACCTTTGCCGGAAACTGGCTGAAGTCCGCGGGAAATGCGTTGCAGACTGAAATCGGCAATGCCGCCGTGGGCGATGTGGAGGAGTTCAAGAACGCGGATGGCGCGGTTCTGGGCTACATCGTCTCCCTGGAGCCGAAAGGCTTCATGGTTGTGGCCGCTGATGATCGCATCAATCCAGTGGTCATGGTCTCCAAAGACGGCAAATTCGACGGCAATTACCACAACCCGATGGTTGCCATGCTGTATGCGGACTTGACAGCCCGCATGGAAGCTGTTGAAAAATTGGCTCCTGCGGCTCAGACACGCGGCGAAATACCGGAAGCCATCCAGCAGAACAAGGCCCAGTGGGATCGTTTCCTGAACGGAAAGACCCGTGCGGCTGTCATCGGAGTCGTTTCCGAAGTGTGGGTCGCTCCCTTCGTTGAATCACGTTGGTCACAGAAAGATGGTATTTACAATTATTATACGCCGACCATTTATGACAAGACGTATTCGTTTGACGAGCCTGGCAACCAGAACAACGCTCCGTCCGGCTGCGTCGCCACGGGAACAGCCCAGATACTGCGCTATTTCCAGTGGCCCCAGAAGCCCATCGGCGTCAAAACTGGTCACTATAGTGTCACGACAAACAATGGCACTGAGATTGGCGGACAGTCGATGAACCTCCGCGGCGGCGATGGTACGGGCGGCGCCTACAACTGGGACGCCATGACGCTTGTTCTTACAGGCAATGAAAAATTGGAAAACTACAAGCAGATCGGGGCGTTGTTGTTCGATGCCGGCTTGAGTGTCAACATGAGCTATTCCAGTGAAGCTTCCGGTTCGAATTACAACCCCAATTCCATGAGGAATTTCTTCGGCTATGGTGCGGCGGCGCGTAGCTTGAATGAAAACGACACGCGTGCCAATCTGGATGCCCGCCGTCCCGTCGGTGTCTCCATCTCCAGCATCATTCCAGAGGATCTGGGCGGCGAAGGCCACGCCATCGTCTGCGATGGTTATGGTCGCATGGACGGGCGTTGGTACTATCACATGAACTACGGCTGGGCCGGAGGCGGAGACGGCTGGTATAATAAGGAAGAAGTTTACGGTTCAACTTGGTCGCCTTCCTTCGGCTGGGCGATGGGAAACCTCTATCGCCAGAAACTGCAGCCCAACGACGATCTTGGCGGCCAGATCATTTCCGGTCGCG
Organism: Victivallales bacterium; assembly: GCA_017964325.1. Next base: position 2,968 of record JAGCSE010000178.1, read on the forward strand.
TGACGGATGCCAATGGCAACCCCGTCGCCGGCGTGAAAGTCAGCATCCGCAAGAAAGGTTCCGAAGACACGTGGCAGACGATGCTGGTCTGGAACGAGCCGAACGATCCTGAAGCGACTCCCATCTATCAGGACTGGGATGAAAAAGGCAACAACGACGGAACGCAGGATGACGATGAAATCCCCGGTGCCGACAAATTCCGCAATACGACGGATGCGCGCGGCATCTGGGCCATTGACAAAGTCAAAGCCGGACAATATGAAATCGTCCTCGAAAAGGACGGCCTGAATTTCGCCGGAACCAAGACCGTTACAGTTCCCAATAACAGAAACGTCTGGGCCAATGATTTCATCGCCTCCCCGCTTGAAAATCTCGCCCTCCTGTCCTGGTGGAAAGAAGACACAACCGTTTATCTGCAGTTCAACCGCGCAGTCGGCAACGTTGATGTCGATCTGACCAAGGCAACCATCGGCGGCACGACTTTGGACAGTGGTGAAGCACAGATCATTGCCTCAAGCGACATCATCGCCATCACAGGCATTTCCGCCACAGGCGACCTCGCGTTGGAAGCTGGCTTCCTGACCGTTGACGTCGATGGCTCCAACACCACCGACCAGGCTCTCATGTACAATGTCGCTCCCGTTGTCGTTCTCGATGCCGTTGAAGCGACCGCCGCCGGCACTGCCGCCGAATCCTCAAAGGTTACGAAGATCACCCTCAAGAATGACGCCAACACGAAAGACAATCTCCTCGTCTTCCAGGTGACGGGCAACGGTCTGACGGACGCTGACCTCAACTCCTTCAAGATTCGCAATATCACGACGGGCAAAGTCGGCACGCAGGTTCCAAACGCCAGCATCTACAGTTGGACGCCTTCCACGGGCGAGCTCGTCGTTCGCGCTTACAACGGCGAAGCTTACATCGGTGTTGACTACATCCCTGAAACAGGCCGCGCCTACCTCAGCTCCGAACTTTATACTTTTGATGATTGTGGCCCCGCCATTATCGCGGCCAAACTCGACAAGAGCAACAAATTCGTGACCGTTACATGGAATGAGCCCGTCTTGGGCTGGACAGCAAAAGTCCAGGCCACAGACCTGAACGTCATCCTCCACAACAATGGCGGCACCATCACGAATGCGCAAGTCGATAAGGTAGAGCTTGATGATGAAGATGCCGACGGCTATGCCACCACGATGAAGGTCTATATCAAATACACACCGTCGCTGGAAGTCCAGACAAGCGCCCCCGCCGTCACCGCCTCAGGCAATCTGCCCTATACAGCTTTGAACAACCCCAACTGGGATGCTGAAGATGACACGATCGCCACTTATCGCGCCCCCGCCGGCGTCGAGACCATCGAAGTCGTTCCTCGTGAAAACAAGGTGTTCGACGCTTTGAAGAACGCCGCAGCCACCAGCAATACGACTGATGCCCTGCTGCTCTTTGCCAATAACACGCCGCGTCTCGTCAGCGCCATCCTTTCCAACGACAACTATGGTGTTCAACTGACATTCAACAAGCGCATCTTCGGCAAATCTTCATTAGCGAGTCCCCTCATGCAGATTGCCGCCATAAACAGCGGCGCGGCGAATGTATCCCAATTCCTGAACACTAGCAATTTCACCGCTGTTGTCAACTACAACACAGGTTCCCCTGCGCAACTGCAGCTTGACAACAACGGCATCCACTACACAATCGGCACCAATTTCATCTATATTGATTTCAATTATAATACAGGACATGCCGGAAACCGCAGGCTTCTGGATCCTGCCTATAATGAGGCTCAAGCAGAACCCAAGACACCGCAGAGCATAACGCTTACCCTCAAGAACATTGTCGATAGGGATGGAAATGCTCTGAAAGATACCAATGTCACGATTCCGCTTTGGCCCGCCTACCAGCCTGGCAGGACCTCCCTCCTGCCGCCGATGTTCACGAATGCACAAGGCAGTTATACATATATTAATATGAATAATACTGTCAATGTGAACAATGACCATCCTGAATATGGTAAGCTTTATACACACTTTGGTGAAGGTCATTCTGGTGTCGTTCCATCCAGCGATGCTCTTATCTACTATGGTATTTATTATCGCGACTTGGATGGCGACGGACGAATCGATGCCGTTGATTTAAATTATCATAATCCAGATTACAACGGTGGAGATCGCCCCGCCCAATTGGTTGCCGGCGGTTCCGCAGCCGCCAATTTCCGCGTTTGGGTTCAGAACAATGATCCCGACGACATCGATGACAAGGATAAGGCTTTCTATCCGCCCAATGACGAAGGTGTGAACTGGGATAGTTACCCGACAACATTCCCTCTGGGACCGAATGGCGATGGTTCAATTTACGGTTTTAATGTAAACAGCCATAATTCTAAATTTGACGGCAATTGGAGAAAACTCACGCCGACTAGCGTTGAAGTCGTCGCGCAAAACCAGAGCAAGACTGGTGGCAGCAATGACCGTTACTCCACACTGCGTCTGCACATTGACCAGAACAGCGTTCGCGCCCGTACCTATGGTACACGTTTCATTATGGTTTCCTATCATTTGCCGCGTACATCAGTTGGGACATATAACAGAAACATGAGGGATGGAATTACTTTGACTCCATCACGCTCAGCTTATGATGATGCTGATGAAACGGCTGGTGTCTATTGGTATCGTGCTAATACTGTCACCCGTGATAATAATAGCGGAACGGCTGGATACATGGGCAACTACCACATCGCCGACGGCTTCGGCCCCGTCGTCGCATGGGATGGTGCGGCTCCTGTCCCCGTCACCGCCATTGCATGGCGCGCCACTCCGTATGTGAAGAATGGTGAATCCGATATGAGCGGTTATGAATACGTCGATGTCACCTTCACTGAACCCATCGCATACGCCGCCGACAGAGCCATGAGCGGCTGCGGCTATACGTCTGACCCGAAGAACGGCGTCAAGACAATTGATGGTTACATCCATGGTGCTTGGGGCGCAGAAGTCATCAGCGCCGATACTGTCCGCTTCAAAGTGAACGGTGTTCGTACCAGCAAGTCCTTCTCCTTCAACGGTGCCTTGTTCGGCATGACGCCTGGATACATTGAATCATACACGTCTCCCGGTACTCGTGCACCTACGGGACTGAGCTTCTCCGTCAACGCCGTCGGCGTCAAGCCGATCGACTCCCGTTACAAAGTCGTTTCGCAGGGTACAGCCGTTGACATGTTCACGGTTGATGCCGCAGATGCAACCATCACGAGTTATGGCACGACGTTCACGCAGTCCGTCAGTACGGTCGAACTGAAGAGCATTGAACAGGGCGGCGACTGGCGTGCCGCGACAGCCAACTGGCTGCGTGACGGCAATAGCCGCGGAGGAGTCGGCACATCTCTGCGCGACAACACGAATAATGCCACGACGACCATGACATACTCAATTCGCTCCAACAGTTTGAGCAGCAACGTCGCCCCCGGCAGTTCCGTCTATGGCGTCATCTCCCAATTGGTTCTCCGCAACAATGCGTTCGCGGGCTATGCCGTCAAAGGCGGTGATGCGGAAGTCCACAGCCCGGCGGCTGAACATACCTTCTACGCCCCCGATCCGATTGGTCGCAACATGGCATTCGTCGGACCCGAAACACCCGTCAAGTCAGTCATGTCCGGCCCCATCTATAATATGGTAAAGGTCAGCGCCATTACGCAGACTAACGGCACGAGCCGCATCGTCGCCGGCAGGACGGTTTCCGTCCTCGGTATTGACGTGGCTGGTGCCGCCGCTCACAAGCTGACGGCCGTCACCGTCCGCGCCATCGACACGAGCATGGGACAGTTCGATCCGTCCATCGATCTCGAAACCCTCGCCGATGGTGCAACCTCCGGTCTCCAGCTCTATGATGTCGCTAATGGCGCAGTCGTAAAAGTCGCCAACAACGGCGATGAGTGGTCCGAATGGAAGGTCAACGAAGCGGGCCAGCCCTACAAGGAAGTCACACTCCGTCCGTTGACTCCTGTCACGCTGCCCACCGCAGGTGGCAATGCCAACTCCCATGATTTCGAGATCCGCGTCATAACGAGCGCGTCCTTCAATCTCGGTGATTCCTTTATCATTGAGATTCCCGACGACGGTATCGCATTCGGCAGCTACAAGACGGTTGACAATCGTCCCGCCACTTGGGGCACGCCGAACGGCGCCCCCGGCTTCCCCTTCACGGATTTTGCTTTCCGTGACACCAATAACGACGCCCGCTGGGCGGAAGGTGATTCCATCGCCTCCAAGGAAGACTCCTTCCTGACCATTCCGTTGTACGATGGTGGCAGACCCTATCTTACGGCTTCCAACAACCGCACCATCTTGTCTGAAAACGGTGTCAATGTCAAGAACCTCTACTATGCGAAGAAGAACTGGGCGACCAACCCCGAATCCAGCCCCTTCTATGGCGGTGCCAATGTCACGAGCAATGAGCGTCAAAACTATACGAGTATGTTGGGTGGAATTGATTTCATCGGCACAAATACCGACTTGAGCTACAACGTCAGCTACACGCCTGGCGATGACATCTGGTATGACATCGGTGGCGAACTCGGCGTATATGATGAAGGCATCGACATCCCGCTGTTCGGCAACGCCAATGCGTTCCCGCTCTCCTGGCAGGTCGCCGAAAGCGGCGCCAAGTCCGGTCAGTACCGCGCCGCCGCGACGGCGACAGCCGGCCCCGCCGGTACTGGCTACATCTCCGCTCCGAGTGAAGGCCCCGTCGCCACCGTCGGGCTTGACATGCGCGACGCCGGCCGCGGCTTCGGCCCGCGTTTCATCCTCGACGACTCCATCCTCGTCGAATCCATCAGCAAGAACGTCGCCGGCGGCGAATACTCCATCGTCCTCAAGAACGGCAAGCTCATCTGGAACAACGGTGCGGAATTTGATATTCCCGCCGACAACGGCCGCGCAGTCGTCGATGACGGTAACGGCACGTTCATTGTCGTCCGTACGCTGGACAGCACGCTGATCCCGACGGCCGACACGACCGTCAATTTCACGGTCAACGCGGATCCTGAACTCGACATCCAGCAGCCCTCCACCATCACAGGCGTCCGCATCACGGCCCTTGGCCGAGGCAATGTCGCCAACACGAAGGGAACGTTGACGCGCAATGGCACGAAGCTGTCCTGGAAGGGCGGCGCGGAAGTCGATGTCGCCGACGGCGGCTTCTTCTTCCTCAACGGTGGCGCGGAAGACTATCTGGTCGTCCAGGTCTCGCAGGTCGGCGGCGGCACGTCTGACGAATTGGCCATCTACTCCGCCGACGGCCGTTCGATCACGCCGTTCCTGAACATTTCCGGCCTCGAAATCATGACGGTTTCAGACATGGTTCCGCAGGGCTACTACACCTTCAGCTATGACGGTGCAGGCACCTTGAATTGGGGCAATGGCTCGCCCGCCAAGGTGAATGTCGCCGAAGGAGAATTCGTCCTCGTTGAAGGCAACGGCACGAATCTGGAACATGCCCAGAATTTCGTCGTCGTCCGCCGCACGAACGGCCCGCTGCCCGCGCAGGCTTGCACGGACACGCTGTTCATCAACCAGTCGCAGCTGCTCCGCGTCGCGGTTTCCGTCACGGGCGTGAACGGATTCTCCATCACCCACTTGACCGATCTGACCAATGACGAGACCAGCGGCGTCTCCCTCTGGTGGGACGCCAATGCCGACGGCACCTTCAACACGGGTGACAAGTTTGTCAAGTTACTGGAAACGCCTGAGTTCTCTACCAATGGTGACACTTATTCTACCGTCTTGACACCGGACCCGCAGTTCATCACCTCATGGCTGTCCTGCTCCCAGAGCGTAAGCGACACCAGCTTCAATTTCTTCGTCTGTGTCAACACCACTGAAGATATGTCATACGGCGACTCCTTCAGAGTCAACGCCAACTTCTATGAACCCACGGAGCCCAACTACACGACCGGCGGCAACTATTTCGCCAGCGCCAGCTCGGGCAACATCGTCTGCACAAGCATCACGAATACTACTATCAAGAAATTGACCACGAAAGGCCAGACCATTGACTCCAACACGACGGTCCGCCTGGCCGGCATCAACCATTTCTTCGGCACTGCCATCAGCGGCAAGTCCGTCTATATGACGGCCGTCACTGTCACCATCGTTGCTCCCGAAGGCTCCACGTTCCATCCGGACACCGCCTTCACGCCGATGGATGCCGCCAGCGCCGCAAACCGCGGTATCCAGCTCGTCGCCGCAAACGGCAACGTCATTCCGTGCGCCATCGAACTCATCACCGACGATCCTGAACATGGCCCCTGGACCTACGTCCTCCGTCCCGAATCCAGCGGCGGCGAC
>JAGCSE010000179.1 GCA_017964325.1 Victivallales bacterium
CGTCCGGGTGGCGGAATTGGCAGACGCGTTAGGTTGAGGGCCTAATGGGGTAACTCCCGTGCGGGTTCAAATCCCGCCCCGGATACCATGTCAACATGGTATCAGCCAAAGGAAAAGCATTGTGACATCTTATTTATGTCCGGGTGGCGGAATTGGCAGACGCGTTAGGTTGAGGGCCTAATGGGATAACACCCGTGCGGGTTCAAATCCCGCCCCGGATACCATATTTCAAAAAGCGCGTTTTTCAGGAAACGCGCTTTTTTATTGTTCACGATATCCGCATTTCATGCCCAACATATATCCGTGCAGCAGCGAAAACGGCCCCGCGTGCGTGCATTTGGAAAAATCCTGCCTTTCCATAAATGCGATGAAGCGGCTCCATTGCCCCGCATCGACACGGCAATGCGGGGCGAGCATCGCGCTCGCAAGATAGTTGCCAAGGCTGCGTTCGTATTCCACGATGCGAAAGAACTCCTCTGGATAGACTGGATTTAAGTATGTGTAACCATCATATACGGCATTTGTAGGAGAATCTTTCAACGTCATCGGCGTCGTCCGCATGGGTAGTGTCCGCCAATTTTCATTATAGACGTTCCAATCGCCTTGGTATTGCTCGCATTTGTCAAGAACAGACAGGAACTGCCGCTGTGCGGCAACGCCGACCTTGTCCATTAATTGTTCAATACGAGCATGATAAGATTTCAGAAATGGACAATTACGCAATATGTCCAATGAAAGTTGCATCTGAATCAGCGGGAAATCCCACCAGTAGCGTGTTTCATCAAACGTCTCCGAAACGCACATGCCCTCCTCCATGTATTTGAACGTCTCCTCACGAAATTCCTGCTCGTCGTTAATAACTGCGCAGGCAGCGTATATCATTGGCAGACGAAGCATTTCGTGGACATCGCAATTCCACAATTCCGAAACGATCGCCCTCCCCCCGTCCAGTCGCAGATAGCTGTAGCCATTCTCTTTCGTGACGACTTTTTTGCAATATCGGGCGATCTCCCCAAGCATGGTTTTGATCAACGCCTGCTGCTCTTCCGGCAGGGTTGGAACCCGATTGAAGATGTCGAACATGCCGCCAACCGCCATTGTGATCTGGTCGCGTGAACTGTTGAAATAGCAGCTCTTTCCATCGCGATGGGAGACTCCGCGCACCACGAAACCATTGTGTCCATGGACGGATTCGCACAAGCGGATGCCGCGAAGCACCTCTCCTATCAATGCAGTAACATCTTTCCCCCCAAGCTCATGCATCAGCATAAGTATTTCCAGCGTATGACCGGCGTTGATGGCGCAATCCTCCATTCCCGTTCCCCAGCCGCTTGGATTCGGAAACTGCTTCGCTATCTCCTCCACGGATGGCAGATGGTTGAAGCGGTCGTCATCGGGCGAAATCCTGTCATAAAACAAGCCTGTCTCCGGACAGAAAAGTTTCTTCCAAATATGTTCATACGCCACCAAGGCAAAGCGATGGACAAAAAAATCAGCGCAGTCACTCATGACCATGCCTCCGCATCATTTGCAACTCCATTGCAGGACGGCATTTCCATCTTTGGACCGCATGATTTCCACGCCTCGGCTGACATCGTCCATGCCATTCGCCTTTGGGAAGACGATGCGGTCCATCTGGCCGCCCCAGTGAATTTCCACGCCCGGCTGGTCGCCTGCGAGTTTCACGACCGCCGACGGCAACGTACCATTGGCGTCGCGCTGCGGTACAATGACCATCAGGAAATGTGGATTCTTCACGCCCTTCACCGTATGGCTCAATTTCGGATGAATGCCGTTGCGGCTTGTCTCAAACCACGTGACGGCGTTTTCACCGTCCGACGACGCAACCGGATAGACGGTTACCTGCGCGGCGGAAACGTTTGCCGCCTTGAAATCCGCCAACAGCAATGGGTTGCCATCATCCAAGCGAGCCTGTTCCGCCGTTAGGACGACGCTTCCTTCCGGCTTGTCGTCCAGCCCGACAGGCAATTCCGTCGCAAACGGCATCATCATCATGCAGGCCAGTTCCGCCTCCGGTTCGCGGTAGCGAAGCTCCACCGTCACCTTGTCGCCCTGCTTGAACGAATATTTTCTCGCCACGCCCTCGCCGCGGTCGAACACAGGCGTCCAACTGAGCATCGGCGACTGGCTTGTGTCCCATGCTGCGATCGAATCGCCGTTTATAACAACAGCGAAGCTGTCCGATTTGCCCGGATCGACTCCTCCTGCCGCCGTCAATGCGCAGAATTTATAGTCGCCGTCTTTCGGCACGATGAAATCGAAATACGCCTTGCCTTTTCGATAGTCCAGACGCGTCGTCAGAACCTTCGACTCATGTCTGGCGGACGAAAGCGTCCAACGGCCTTTCTCCTTGGTATCCAGCTGCATGTAGCCTTGATAATGCCATTGCCACGTGAAATCATGCGGCTTGTCATCATTCTTGCCGATATTGTCATAGACGATTAAATACGGCGGAATTTCGCCGCCGTCACCGCGGACATGGACGAACTGCCGTTCCGCGACGGCGATGTTGCGCCCCGTGGGGCGTTCAACCCATTGCGTAAATGACGCGTTCCAAGCCATTTTTGCATCCGCGCGAATCCAGTCGAACTCCTTTGAATAATGGTATCCTGTGATTTCGCCGCTACTGTTGTTGTGCCAACGGCAGGGCTGTCCTTCGCCATCGACGAGCACGACGTTGTGGGCAAAACTGCCGCCGCTCTTCATCGGGAAGCCGTCGTTTCCATAGCCGCTGTCGATGAAAAAGTCCTGTCCATAACCATAATAGGTGAACGTCCCCTTGTCGCCCTGATCATGACCTGCGGCATGCGGTCCGGCCTCCACGGCGAGAAACAGACTGTTATCATCGTAACCAACCCGTGATGAGACAAGGCCGCGTCCCCTAAATAGCAATCCTTCGGGCAGAATCCTGCCTGGATCATCAATTGCTTCGCAGTCTTCATGGAACAGCGTATAGGCCAACGCGGCGGCGGGTGCGAGTTCCTTTACGGAGTTCTCCCAATCCGTGTGATTCCATGCCCAGCCCATCAACGCGGCCAATGCGCCATAACTCAATTTCTTTTCACCAGGCGATTCCATGAAATGCTGCATATAATGCAGACCATGCGTCAAGTCACCGCAATCGGGAAGACGTTCACCCTCATTCATCGGCTCCAGCCGCGCCAATTCCGCCAAGCGACCGCAAGTATAACTATAGACGGCATTTCCGGGAAGACGCCCATGCCCGCAATCGGACAAATTGTTCCACAAGCCGCGATGCGGCAGCATTTCCGAGACAATCCATGGCGCGATGAGCTGCCAGTTCGTCTCCGTGAACAGATCGCCACGGCCAAGTTGCCGCAGGCATTCCGAAAACTCGACACCCGCTCCAATGCCGTAGGCCAGATAGCCTGGACCTTCATGACCACAGCCGTCGAAATCAAGCCCAAACGTCAGATAGTCGCGCAGATGACGGCGGAACTCAATGAGCATGGCGGATTCGGGCAGACGAGTCTCGCCTTCCATCGCCAATAGACCAAGCCCTGCGCAGCTGACAAGGCCCGGATTCCAGTTCCACACGCGATGCAACGGATGACGGCCCCAGCTCTGCGTCCAGCTCTTGTCGTAAATATCTGTCACCAAACCAAGAAGCGTCCGCTTGACGTCATGACGCTCCTCCGGTGTCAGGAAATGCCACAGCCAATCGTAGCCGAAGGCCAATGCGCGGACATAAAATGTTCGCGTGTAATAGAATCCGAGACTCAATTGCGACATGTCAACCGTCAGCGAACGCGCCATGTTCACCAGTCCTCTGGCGGCAAGGCGGCTGTATTGTTCTTCGCCGGTCAGCAGTCCGACGGCCGCCAAAACTTCTATCGGCCTGACGGCTGGAACGAGCGCCCCTTCGAAACTGCCGCGCTTCTGATGCTCCGTCAGCCCTTCCTTTGCCTCGAACGACAGGATTTTGCCAAACGGATCGTCCGCGTTGAACGATTTCAGATAACCGTTGGCGTGGCGCAGTAACGTTTCATAACCTGCTTGTGCGTTACCGCCGGCCGTAGCCTTCGCCTGGATTTTCTTCAGAAAATCGCCGTGCAGAAGAAGCCGCGGATGTACGCCTTCCGACGGCAATTGGTCTTCGCATATCAGCAGTCGGTCCAGCTGCTGCCTTCCCATGCGCCTTTCCAATTCCGCCTCCTCTTCCTTCCTGACGATGGATAGCGAATCGAATTCGACAACCGTTTCGTCATCAACGAGATTGTTGATGCTGAACTCAAGCCGATTGTCCGTCGAAAGCAACGCAGGCTTCAGGCCGGTCATGCGGGCATTCCGTTCGGGCCTGAACGCCGAAAACGGCAGATAGAATTCAATCCATTCGCCGCCGCTTTCATTCAGTTCGCCTAGCTCCTGTTTGTAGTATTCCTGCTCTTCGCCTTTTTCATGGGGGATCAAAACATAGACGATGATGTGGCCGAACTGGCGGCTTCTGTAACGACCATAGACGCCCGTATAGTCGGCGTAGTTTTCAACCGCCGGCAAATTGTGCTGAAACCAGCCAAACTGGAAATCCTTCGCCGACAGCACCACTGTAAGAAGATTCTTGTCTTCAGAGAGTTCCGTCTTTACATTGACCTTGTGCGGCCATTTTTCAACTCCATCCACGTCTCCGAGCATTTCCGCGCGTTGCCCCATGAGGCAAGCTCCCGTCACTAGCAAAATCGACAGCAATCTTTTCATGATTGGTATCCTTTCTTTTATTCTAGCAGCCAACATGACGCGAGACGCGAGGAGACGATATACGAAAAGACATTAGACAATGTGAAAAAAGAAACAAAAAAATTGGGGCATCATCTTATGTCTCACCGTCTTATGTCTTTGCTCACGTCTCATGTCTCATGTCAAACCGCGAAATGGCATTGCCATTACGCCTTCCCTGAGATTCAAGAAAACTTCGTCTATTTCTTTATAATCTTCACTGCGATGCTGCGGGAAAACGACGGCAACGCCAGTTCAATCGTCTTCGCGTCTTTAACTACCGACAACTCCTTTGTTTCCATCAGTTTTCCATTCGATGGCGACCAGAATTCCATGGTGTATTCGCCAGGCTCCGGAGCCATGACCGTCATCTTCTTGCCATTCTGGACAACTGGCGTAAGATTCTCCACGTCAGGGAAAAAGAATGCCTTGTCGAAAATCCAGTACATCAGACGGTCATTTTTGCGCAGCTCACTGGCCTGAAGGCTTGTCTCTGGCACGTCGAACGCCGTGCTCGTCATGCCGCGACGATCTTCCTTTTCGCCGAACAGGCGGATTGCATCATAATAATTGTACAGCTCCTTGTCTTCGACCAACGCGAACCACCAGTACATCGGCAGAATCGGCATCTCGCTGAAGAAGCCTATCCAAAGCCCTACCTCCACCTGTTTTACAAGATTGCTCATGTTGTCCGCGTATGACGAACCGCCGAACTCCGTGATGACCATCGGCTTCTTCTTCGCCTTCGCGAAATCGCGACTGCCGCGCAGCAGATTGATGAGCTGCGCCGTTCCGCCGCCACTGTAGTAGGCGTCCGTCGTCAGCAGGTCCAGTTCCGCGACGGATGACGTGGCCGCGTCGATGCGATGGTAGCTGAGCATCCAATGGGTTGTAATCGGATGCTGGTAGATGTCGATGCCTTTCAGATAGCCGCCCATCTCGCGGTGCCATGCCGCGATGTCGCCCGTCCGCTGGTAATAGGAGATGTCTGGCCCCGTCAAATCCACTTCTGTGAACAACTTCCAGAAAAGCACATTCGGGCTGGCTGACCATCTGGCGACCATATAGTCCGCTAGATTCTTGAACCGCCGCTTCGCCTCCGCATTGGAGAAATACTCCTCGCAGCGGTCCAGAAATCCGCCCAGCTCCTTGCTGTACGGATTCCGCTTCCATTCCGTGTCGTAGGACATGCCGAATTTGCCATGGTTGTTGATGACGATGATCAGCTTAATGCCATTCTCTTCCGCCAGACGGACGATGTAGTCCAGCATCCATGCGCGATATTGGTTGTACTGCCCTACGCCATGGAAGCCAGGCGCATCGTTTATCCATTCCAACGCCAGCCACCAAGAACACATCCACACTTCCGCCGTGTTGATGCCGTGCTCACGATACGTCTTGAACAGCTTTTCATACACGGAAAGGCCCTGGTCCTGCCAAGGCGAATACGGCGCGACTTCATAATAGCGGTTGTCGAACGGACTGCGCACGTTCATGCCAAGCCCCCAATAAACCGTCCCGTCATCGTAGGCGAGATACTGGTCGTTGGTCGGATCGCAGTGGACAAAACCGTGATAGTCGTCGAAAGCGGGCGTCGCTTCAAACGTCATTTCAGGAAGTTCCAATTTCTTCTCGTCAATGTTCAGACGGATGGTGATCTTGTGTTTTCCCACGACTCTCGGGCAGTAGCGGATTTTGAAACAAGGCTCGCCGTACGGAGTCAGGCATTTCGTCTTGTCGCGTTCTTCACGGTCATACAGGAAATCTTCATAATAGAATCCGCCGATGCGTTCGATTCCCATACCATCTTCCTTCGCATCGGGCCGCGTGATTTCCGCTTCGATTTTCGTCTTGGCAGGATCATACGGATCCGACGGCCAGCAGTTCAACTTGAATGTGAACTCAATCCGCTGACCGATGCGCGGATTCAGCGGAGCATATTCGAAATCACTGACAGCCAATGATTTGGGAGCATCCAGAAACAGCAAACGCACGTCTGTCAACAAAATATTTCCGTCGAACTCCGCTTTCATGCCCGTATCCAGTTCGAAGCGGACGCCATATTCCAGCAAGTTCTTTACTGTCAAGGCATTCCATGGACGGCGATGCCCTAGGCAGTCCCATTCCCCCACGGATTCCGCCCCACGGATGGGCACGCGGAATTTATAAACAGAACCATCTTTTTCAAAGGAACTTACAGCACGGCGGACCTGCCGCCACAAATGGTCGTTGTCCTTCGTAAAAATCGATGCCATCGTGCCTTCGGGCAAATCGTCGGGAATCTGGAAGCTGAATTCCAGATGCGTCGCCATACGCCATGCGCCCAGCGGGCCTGGAATCGGCGAAACATATTCGCCGTCTCCTGGAAATGTTAACGGCAGCATCAATGCCGCAGGCGTTTCGCTGACATTCTCCGGATCTTCGGGGCGAATCTTTAAGTCAATGAGCTCGAACTCCTTCCCACCGTTTTTCCAGATGCGACGATGCCACGTTCCCGCGCCCTGCGTAAAATCCACCACCGACACGCCGCTTTCCAAAGCCAATGCGCACGTCATCCCTAAAAACGCTGCCAGCAGATAGACGATTCTATTCATAAATGTCCTTGAAATCATTTTTACCGCGTAATTTATCTGCTCTAAAAACAGGCCGCGCCAGGATTTTTTTCCTACGCGGCCTGCATGCACAAGCATATTATTAACGAATTACGCAGTGTAAGTATTGGCTGTGGTGTTGCCGCCGTGGCCCGTCCAATTCGTGTGGAAGAACTCGCCGCGCGGCTTGTCAACGCGTTCGTACGTGTGGGCGCCGAAATAATCGCGCTGCGCCTGCAGCAGATTCTGCGGCAGACGTGCGTTGCGGTAGCCGTCGAAATAGCTCAACGCGGCCGTGATGCAGGGCATCGGCACGCCCGTCTGGATGGCGGCGACGGCGACGCGGCGCCATGCTGCCTGTGAATCGTCCATGACGGCCTTGAAGAATGGATCAAGCAGCAAGTTCTTGAGTTCAGGATCTTTATCAAACGCTTCTTTGATCTTGCCGAGGAAACGCGAACGGATGATGCAGCCGCCGCGCCACA
>JAGCSE010000180.1 GCA_017964325.1 Victivallales bacterium
AATTCAAGGCCTTTTGTGAGATGGTCGTCGGTTGGTTTAGGAACTTTTGGAATATTTGTGTAATTGGCATGAAAAAGCGGCGGCAGTGGTTTCGTGCCGTCCAGCAGGCTGATGAATTTTTGTGCGGCGGCGGCTAGGCCGTCGTCATCACTTGCTTCGAGTGCGATGATGTCCGCTCCGCGATGGAACGGTTCGAAAATCGTTCGGATGACGAAGCCGTTTGGACCGGGGAACAGCTTGTCTGCGATGATGGCATTTCGTGCGTAAAGTGTTATCATCGCGGGATTGTCGATGATGTTTCCGAGCATGATGCATGTCCGTTGCGGCACACGATTTTTCGCGGAGCCGATGATGATGGATGGCGCGGCACCGTATTTAAGACATTCTTGTGCAATGGCTTCCGCAGCGGCTTTGCCGCCTGGCGTATTCGTTGTGATGATGTCAAAAACAGGCTGCCCGTCACGGTAGAGCGTTGTGGCCTGCGGCAATTGGCATGGTTTCGTGACGGTCTCCCAATTTTTTTTGTTAGCGGAGAAGCCGAAGGGCTGGCAGATTGCCGTTTGGACCAAAATCAGGCAGATAATCAGTAATTGATATGGAAAAAAGTTTTGCATGGGAGGCCTCTCATGGGTGTTGGGCTTGTAAAAATGTAAGAATACTATATCATCATATTGAAGCGTGGGAAAATGGCATTATTGTAGATTTATGGATTTTTTTATTGATTATGGCTGAAAACACAGGAGAAACGATATGCCATCTTTACAAGATATGCGCGAACGTGCGAAAGAAGCGGGTTTAATGAAATTGGACAAGCTGATTGCGACACGGCAACACATTCCGACGAACGAATTTCCGATTCCAGTGAAGGAACTTTGCGAACGCTATGAACGGCTCTACACAGGTTGCATCAACGACGTCATGCGCGAATTGACTCTGCTCCACCAGAACCTGCCGAGCAGTATCATGCCGCTACGGGACGAAATGGTTGTCTGCGGCGAAGCGTTCACCGTGAAGAGCGCGCCAAACGTGATGATCGAAGGCGAAATGACGTTCCGTGCGCAGATGCTGGACGAAATGAAGCCCGAAGGCGTCGTCGTGTGGGACACGTCGGAGGATACGGAGGCGTCGCTGTGGGGCGGCGTCATGACGGCGACGGCGAAAAGCAAGCAGATCCGCGGCGCGGTCATCGCAGGTGGCATCCGTGACACAAAGCAGATTCTGGAGCAGAACTTTCCGATCTTCTACAAATACCGCACGTCCAACGGCAGCCTCGGCCGCTGCATGATCACGCATTACCAAGTGCCTGTGAAGATCGGCAACGTGACCGTCCGCCCCGGTGACATCATCTTTGGCGACATCGACGGCGTGCTCTGCATCCCGCGGGAAATCGCCTATCCCGTGCTGCTCCGCGCGGAAGGTATTGAGAAGAATGAAATCGACATCTTCTCGTGGGTGCGGCAGGGCGATTCCATCTCCGAAATCATCGCCAAAGGCGGGTATTTCTAGTTTCAATTCATAATTCATAATTCATAATTATATGCTAAATACTTGAACATTAACTGTAAGCACTACTTAAAAGTGAATTGTTTAAGTGTTTTGCAAGTTTCTATCAATTCTATTAAGATTATATGATGACAATAACGGAAATGTTTGATTTGACGGGAAAAACGGCGTTGGTGACGGGATCCTCCCGTGGTATCGGCAAGGCCATCGCCATGGCGTATGGATGCGCGGGCGCGAAGGTGATTTTCCACGGCAGCAGGCCGTCGGAAAAATTGGATGCAACGGTGGAAGAAGCACAAAAAGCCGGAATCTCCTGCGAGAAAGCCATTTGCGATTTGTCTGACGAGACGGCGACGAAGGCTTTTGTAGCGAAAATGGATGTTCCGGACATTCTCGTACTGAACGCATCCATGCAAACGTACATGGGCTTCGAAGATTTTACGACGGAAGAATACGACAAAGAGTACTCCGCCAATGTGAAGGCGAATTTCATCCTGCTGCAACGTGCATTGCCAGTCATGAAGGAACGCAATTTCGGCCGCATTATCGGCATCAGTAGCGTCAACCACTATCGACCGGGCTTGAATCTGGCAGTGTATGCCTCTACAAAATCGTCGCTTATGAATATGCTGAAAAACATTGCGCGAAGCTATGGACGGTTCGGCATTACGGCGAACACGATTTCGCCTGGCATCATCGCGACGGACCGCAATGCGAAGATTCTTTCCGATCCGAAGATGGTCGAAAATTTCATCAATTGGGTGCCGACACATCGTATTGGCGAGGCGGACGACATTGCAGGTTCGGCATTGCTTTTGGCTTCGCCATGCGGCAGTTACATCACGGGAATTGATATTCCAGTGACAGGCGGACTGCATTTATAATGAGTAATGAGTAATGAGTAATGAGTACTGAGTAATGGAATTCTAAAATACCAGTAATCTGGAAAAAAAGAATAAAAATGGAAAGACGTGATTTCCTAAAACGATGTGGCTTGATTGCGGCGATGTTCGGTCTTGGTGACAAGGCGGTTGCGCAGGAGGCGAAAACTGAAGCGATGCAACCTGTTGATACAAAACGTCCCCCAAAAGATGGCGAAGTCAAAATCACATTCATCGGCACAAGCCATGGACGTGTGACGACAACGCGGGCCCATTCCTGTTCACTTCTACAGACGGGCGGAAAAACGTATGTCATCGATGCAGGGGAGGGCGCGGTCGCGAACATCATGAAATCGGGAACGCATATTTCAGATATCAACGCCATTTTCATCACGCATCCGCATCTGGACCATTATGGTGGGCTATATGGCCTTCAGCAGCAGATTTCATCATTCTGCAAGTTCTTCAAAGAGGGAGACCCCCATGCGACGGCAACGTATGATATCCTGTTGCCATCAAATGACTTGCTTCAGATCATGAAGGATATCAAGAAGGCCCATCGACATGGCGTCTATCCAAAATGGCATCATTTTCAGGTCTTCAAGGAAGGACAAATATTCGACGACGGGAATGTCAAGGTGACGGCATACGGTAACAACCATATTTCGCGGTTGCCGGACGGCACGCCCGTCGCGTTCTCCTTCCTTTTTGAATGTGCAAACGGTCGGCGTATCTTCTTTTCAGGCGATCTGCACAAGAGTTTTGATCTACCGTTGGAGGGCATCAAGAAGAACGGCGTCGATTTGCTGGTCTGCGAACTGGTACATTATCCAATCAAGCTTGCCATTGAGAAACTTAAGGACCTGCCAATAAAGAAGACATGCTTCCAGCACCATGGCGATTCATGGGAGGCAAAAGGCTGGCAGGAGCGTTTCGCGAGATTCTCCAGCCAATTGACAATGCCATCAGAAATCATGACGGACGGTAACGTGATATTCGTGTCATGATGATGGCATTGCCAATTGTATCTTGACGCGTTATTTGCAAAGTTCGCTGGCGAGAGTGTCAAGCTGGGCTTTGCTGGCGGCGTTCAAGGCGGATTTGATGGTGACGGTCGTTTCCGTGAACGTGAGGTTCTTGCTCTTTTCGAAGAGGCCGCGCATGACTTTTGCGGCGTTGGGCATCCAACTGCCGTTTTCAATCAATGCGACGGTGCGGTTCTGGAAATTGCGTTCCGTCAAATGAGTGATGAACGTGTGCATGAAGGGGAAGATTTCCGCATTGTAGGTCGTTGTCGCAAGCACGAGCTTGCCGTATTGGAAGGCTGCCTCGACGGCTTCGGCCATGTCATCGCGAGCAAGATCGAACACTTTGACATGGCAGCCTTTGCCTTCCAATTTCTTGACCAGCAGCTGGACGGCTTCTTTCGTATGTCCATAGACCGACGTATAGGCGACGGTGATGCCGGCGGATTCAACACCGTAGGAGGACCATGTGTTGTAGAGGTCCAGATAGTAGCCGAGGTTCTCCTTCAACACGGGGCCGTGCGTCGGGCAGATGACGGCGATGTCCAGCTTCGCGGCCTTCTTGAGCAGCGACTGGACTTGTGCGCCGTATTTGCCGACGATGCCGATGTAGTAGCGGCGGGCCTCGCAGGCCCAGCCTTCGGGATCTTCGACGTCATTTGCACCGAACTTGCCGAAACCGTCCGCTGAGAACAGGACTTTGTCCTTAACATCATATGAGACAATGACTTCAGGCCAGTGGACCATGGGGGCGGTCACAAAGGCGAGCGTATGTTCGCCGAGCGAGAGCGTGTCGCCTTCCGTAACGACGATGCGGCGGTCTTCATAGTCTGTGCCGAAGAAATTCTGCATCATGGCGAACGCCTTGGCGGAGGAGACGATGGTCGTCGTCTTGTAGAGGTCCATGAAAGCGTCGATGCTGCCTGCGTGGTCGGGCTCCATGTGATGGACGATCAGATAGTCGGGGGCTTTGCCGTTGAGGACGGTCTTGACATTGTTGAACCATTCATCGCGGAAGCGGACATCGACGGTGTCGATGATGGCGGTCTTGCCGTCGAGGATGGCGTATGAATTATAGGCCATGCCGTTTGGGACGATATACTGGCCTTCGAAGAGGTCGATGGAATGGTCGTTGACGCCAATGTACTGGATGTCTTTTGTGATGTTCATGATACGGATTTCTTCTTGCGTAATTTGTGTGACGAATAAGTAGTAAAATTTATTCAATAATATACTCCTAAAAATAATTTATTTCAATGAAAAGAGGCGAAATGCAATGAGCAGGCGACATGATGACATGAAATAACAAGGGATAAAAATCCACATTCAATGGATAAAAAGTGGATTTTATCCCTTATGTTTCCTTGCTTTAACTGACAATATACATTATTTTATTAGTTTCTTTCAAAAAAAATATTCATCTGAAATATCCATCTGCGTTGGGAACCATCATGACAGTCCGCAGCATCATTCTGGCTTTCGTATGCGCGATATTCATCGCGGCATGCGGTTATATCAATGACGCCGTATTGTATCTGGAATCATTTACGAACGGTTCTCTGCTGCCCATCATCGTCATAGGGACGTTGGTGTTGTTTGTCATGGTCTTCAATCCGTTGCTTGGGCTGATTAACAAGAAGCTTCAGATGAAGGGCGGCGAAATGGCGTTGATCGTGGCGGTCAGCTGCGCAGCGTGCAGTATTCCCGGTCGCGGCATGCTGGAGCAGTTTACGCACACGATGGTCATGCCGTATCATTGGGAGCGCGTGACGCCAGGCTGGAAGCAAAAGCATGTCCTGCAATATGCTCCGAAAGGCGCGCTGATCGTCATGCCGGACGAGAAGACGGAGCCTGATTTGCACACGGAAGTGTATGAACGGACGGTGACGGCGTATCTCATCGGAGCGCCGAAAGCCGCGGAAGGCGATCGCCCGATGTGGCGTTCTTTCAAAGATGCTGTGCATCGCGTGCCGTGGGCGGATTGGCGTGTGCCGTTGACGACATGGATGCCGCTCGTCTTCCTCAGTGCGCTGGCCTCTGTCTGCTTGGCGTTGATTACGTATCGCCAATGGTCTGCACATGAATATCTTAGTTTCCCGATCGCCGATTTCAACGCCACGCTCATCGAACGGGATGAAGGCAAGCTGCTTCCTGCCATTTGCCGCAACCGCATGTTCTGGGTGGGATTGCTGATCCTTTTGTTCATTCGCGTTAACAATGGGTTATATGTCTGGTATCCGGACTATTACATTCCTGTCCAGCTGACATGGAGCATGGCGCCGTTCTCGAAAGTCTGGCCGAATTTGTTCCGTGTGCCATACGGCAGCAGCCTGCTGGTGTTCCGTTTCTTCCCGCTGGTCGTAGCATTCGCCTTCTTCCTGAGTTCGGAAATTTCACTGACGCTTGCGGTTTCGCAGCTTTGCTGGGTATTCTGCGCGTTTCCGATGGTGACGGTCGGCATGAATCTGAATACGGATTGGGTCGGCGGTTGGCAGGGATGGCAGCGCGCGGGCGCCTTCATCATGATGTTCTTCTTCCTGCTCTACACGGGACGGCATTACTACTGGCATGTGCTTTTGAGCGCTTTTGGGCTGCGCAAGCCGGACAAGGAAGACGGCGGCTCCACGAATGCGTGGGCGATGCGGCTACTCATCTTTGCGTTCATCGCGATGTTTATGATGATTACACGGCTAGGCCTCGAATGGCCGTTCGCCTTGATCACGGTGGCGTTGATGCTGATGACGTTCGTGGTCGTTTCACGAATCAGCGCGGAAACAGGGCTCTTCTTCATCCAGCCGCGATGGACCATCTTCGGCCTGTTGACGGCAGGGCTTGGCAGTTTTGCCTTCCCCCCGCGCGCGCAAATCATCTGCGGTCTTGTGTGCATCTTCTTGAGCATCGACCAATGCCAAGCCTTGATGCCGTATGTCACAAACGGTCTGAAACTCTGTGACCGCACGAAGGTCTCGACGACGAAATACGGCTGGTCAACATTGGCGATGTACATCATCGCGATGACGATTGCCGTCGCCGTCCTGCTCATCGCCGTTTATACGTGGGGGGCGCCGCAGAATATGGACTGGAGTTACAAACGTCTGCCGACCATGTCGTTCCGCACGGCGTTGCCTGAAATCCTCCAATTGGAGGCGGTCGGCTCTCTGGAAGAAGCGAATACCTTGCCATGGTGGCAGAGGATGTCCCGCATCATGCCGCGGGAGAATTTCGTAGGTGCATTTGTTTTCGGCATCGTGGTGGTTTGGTTTTTCAGTTTCCTGCGTCTGCGCGTTCCGTGGTGGCCGTTGCATCCCGTCATGTTCCTTCTGTGGGCGACGTATCCGATGGAGCAGACGTGCCATGCGTTTTTCTGCGGGTATTTGATAAAAGTCTGCACCATCCGTTTCGGTGGAATGAAAATGGTGCGGAAATTGAAGCCGTTCATGGTCGGTGTCATTGCCGGTGAATTGCTTAGCGCGGTTATTTCCATGATCGTCGGCTTCATCTATTATCTGAACACAGGGGAGACACCGAAGATCTACAGGTGGTTCCCGCGATAAAACTTTGCTTATTACTAACTATTTGAAAATAAAAAGGATTCGTCATGAAAACATCATTGCAATGGCTGAAAGATTATGTTGACATTCCATGGGATGCCAAGGAACTGGCGTCACGGCTGACTGGCGCGGGGCTGGAAGTCGAAGGAATTGAAGAATCAGGAACGATTCCGAAGGGTGTCGTCGTGGCGGAAATCCTTTCGCGTGATCCGCATCCAAATTCAGACCACATGAGCATCTGCCAAGTGAACATCGGTAGCGGCGAACCGTTGCAAATTGTCTGCGGCGCACCGAATTGCGATGCGGGAAAGCGCGTCCCCTGCGCGACGATCGGCACGGATTTCGGCGAATTCAAAATCAAGAAGGCGAAACTGCGCGGCGTGGAATCCAACGGCATGCTCTGTTCCGCCCGCGAACTCGGCTTGAGTGAAGACCATAGCGGTCTGCTCATCCTGCCGGACGACGCTCCGCTGGGTGCGCCGTTGACCGACTTGTATCAAAGCGATAGCGTGATCGACTGGGAAGTCACGCCGAACCGTCCTGACTGGCTGTCCCACATCGGTATAGCCCGCGAAGCGGCCGCGCAGACGGGTGGCGAACTGCGCCATCCTGCAACGCCGATCGCGATCGACGAAAACGCGAAGATAGAGGACTTTGCATCCGTGGAAGTCCGCGAACCCGAACTCTGTCCGCGGTATATCGCCCGCGTGTTCACAGGCGTGAAAATCGGTCCGTCGCCCGAATGGATGGTGAAACGGCTGACAGCCGTCGGGCTGCGTTCCATCAACAACGTGGTCGATATCACAAACTTCGTCATGCTGGAATACGGCAATCCCTTGCACGCGTTTGACTTGAATACGCTGGCGGGACACAAGATCATCGTCCGCCGCGCCGCCGACGGTGAAGAAATCGTCACGCTGGACGGCACGAAAAACAAGCTGTCTCACGACAATCTGCTTATCGCGGACGCCGACAAAGGCGTGGCCCTGGCGGGCATCATGGGCGGCGAAAACAGTATGATTACAGACAATACGACGACGGTGCTTCTGGAAGCGGCGACGTTCGACCGCTCTAACATCCGCCTCAGCAGCCGCAACTTGAACATCGCCTCCGATTCATCCTACCGCTATGAACGCGGCGTCAGCCCCGAAACGACTGCCTACGCGAGCGCCCGCGCGGCGTCGCTTTTGTGCGAACTCTGCGGCGCAAAGCAGGTTAGTGGTGTCATTGATTGCTATGGCAAGCCGTTTGCGGAATACGACTTGACCTGCAATGTGGCGCGTTGCAACAGCGTTCTCGGTCTGAAGCTGACGGCGGCGGAAATGGCGGACTGCTTCAAACGCCGCGGCATCACGGTGACGGGCATTGATGATGAAAAAGTGACCGTCCATACGCCCGGCTGGCGCTTTGATTTGCTACACGAATACGACCTCTGGGAGGAGGTTGCGCAGATGGTCGGTCTGGACAAGATTCCAGAAGCTCCTGTTTCGGCGAAATTGGTCGGCAACATCAAAGATGACAAGTTTATTCCGATGGAAGAGACTCGCGCCCAACTGCTTGCATTGGGGCTTGACGAGATTTTGAATTACACGATGTTCTCGCAGCAGGAATGCCTTCTGGGCTCTGGGCTGACGGAGGAGCAGTTGGTGAAGGTATCGAATCCGATCAGCGCGGATTTGGCGTATCTGCGGCCGACAATGCTGCCGGGCATCCTGCAGGTTGTGGCGCATAATGTCGCACGTAACGAACATGACCTGCGTATGTTCGAGACAGGCCGTGTTTTCCAGAAGAAAGGCGAGGAAATGTGCGAAGCCACTCAGATTGCGATTCTTATGACGGGACATCGTCAGCTTGGCCGCTACGGCGCGGAAGAGGCGGAAAGAATTGATTTCTACGACATGAAGGGCTTGCTGGAGAGCTGGCTGGAGATGCGCCGCCTGACGAAATATGAATGGACGGCCGCCGAGCATCCCGCGTTCAAGCATGGCGCATGCGCGGCGTGGACCATCCGCAAGAACAATGTCATCGTGTTCGGGCAGGTAGCCGACGAACTTGTGAAGGGTATGCGCATGCGCAACCCGCTGTTCGTGGCGTTGATCGATTTCGATGCACTGACGCAACTGCGTGGTGCGGCAATTGCCTATCAGCCGTTGCCGCAGTTCCCTGGAACGGCGCGCGACATTTCATTCGTCGCCCCTGCAGGGCTGACGAACCAGCAGGTCATCGACACGGTTAAGGCAATGAAGCTTCCAAACGTCGAAAAAGTCGATTTGTTCGATATTTACGAAGACGAGAAGGTTTTGGGCAAGGGCAAACGCAGCATGGCCTATACCATTATGTACCGCCATCCTGAAAGGACGCTTACCGATGACGAGGTGAATAAGATTCAGGAGAAAATCCGCCAGGAGCTGGCCCAGAAACTCGGCGTGGAACTTAGATAATTAACAATTAACAATTAACAATTTTAGGCTTTGTAGGGCTAAACAATAGAGGAAGACGAAATATGTTAGTGAAACAGTTTGCAAGCGGCGGCGTGATTACGGTAAACGGCGCTCCGCACATCATCGAATCCGTTGAGAAGCACACGCCGTCCGCCCGTGGTGCGGCAACGATTTACAAAGTGCGTTGCAGGAATCTGTTGACGCAGATGAAGACCGATTTGTCATGCAAAGGCGAAGATAGTTATGACGAGCCGGACTTCCGTCAGCAGGAAGTGCAGTATCTTTACAAGGAAGGCAATGATTATGTCTTCATGGATGTGGAATCGTTCGACCAATTCCCGCTTGCGGCGGACATCATCGGCGACGACAAGTATTATCTTATTGAAGACATGGAAGGCATCAGCGCGTTGATTCTGGAAGACCGCATTGTCGGCATCCGTCTGCCGGACGTCGTTGAACAGGAATTGGTTGAATGCGATCCTGCCATCAAAGGGCAGAGCGCGACGAATCGCGGCAAGTCCGCGAAGACTCAGACAGGGCTGGAAATCCAAGTGCCCGAATACATGGAACAAGGCGAAATCGTGCGCATTGACACGCGGACGGGCAAGTTTTTGGGCCGTGTCGGCACAAAGTTCTGAAAAAAAAGTTTGACTATCTGAAATGACTCGTTAAATTGTAGAATTGCCTGACGGTGTCGCGGCACGGTCCGCAGTCTGGCGACAAACAGAAAGAGAACAAGTGAGGAAGACCATGCCTGCTGAAGTGGACAAAGACAAATGCGTTGGTTGCGGTTCCTGCGAAGGCGAATGCCCCGTTGAAGCCATCAAGATCGTTGACGGCGTTGCCGTTGTGAAAAAGGATGACTGCGTGAGCTGCGGCGCCTGCAAGGAAGCCTGCCCGAGCGAAGCCATCGAAATCAAAGACTGAAAATAGTCTAAGATCAAAAGAAAAGGGCTGTTGCCAAAGCAACAGCCCTTTTTTTGTAGTGCCGCTGGGCGTCCCACCTGCGGCAAAATTATTCACGCCCAACACAAATTCCAAGAGCCTCGAAGTTCTTTAGAATCTTCTGATTTGCTTTTGGTATTTTTATTTAATTTTTCCAATATTTTTCTTGAAATCTAGAAAATCGGCATTATCTTACATTTTTATAGCGAAAATCATGTTTTTAGGTGATGATTGCCATAAAAATGTATATTTTAAATTGGATAAGAGAAAGCGAAACGGAAGGACAATACACCTTCTCCGTAAAGGAGGC
>JAGCSE010000181.1 GCA_017964325.1 Victivallales bacterium
AGGAGGTCGATACGCTCTACGACATCGTCCGCAATTTGAAGGCGCAGGGCAAGACCGTCATCTACATCTCCCACAGACTCAAGGAGATATTCGATTTGTCAGACCGCATCAGCGTCCTGCGGGACGGCCATTTCATCAAAACCGTCGCCACAAAGGACATCACGCAGGACGGACTCGTCGCATTGATGGTCGGCCGCACGATCGACCAGTCGCGCAAAGCGGACGCGTCGTCCGTCAAAGACGTTGTTCTCGATGTCGCGAATCTCACGAAAAACGGTATCTTCCAAAATATCTCCTTCACGTTGAAGAAAGGTGAAATCCTTGGTTTCGCGGGACTTATGGGATGCGGGAAGGAGGAAATCGCCAAATCGCTCTATGGCCTCATCCAACCGGACGCAGGCAAGGCCGTGCTCGACGGCAAGACCATCATGGACATCACCAACGGCGTCAACGACATCGCATCGCCTTCAGCCGCCATCGGCCACGGCATCGGCTATGTCACGGAGGACCGCAAGAACGCGGGCATCTTCGCCGCCATGAGCGTCCGTGAAAACCTCACCGCCAGCATTCTGAAGACGCTGTCAAGCCTCGGCATCATCAGCGCGGAAAAAGAGCAGGCCCTGCTGGACAAATACACGAAATCCATGAACATGAAATACGCCACGCCCGCCCAGCCGATCTCAGGCCTCTCGGGCGGAAACCAGCAGAAATTCGTCCTCTCCCGCGCCCTCGCCACCGATTGCCATGTTTTGATTCTATTGGAACCCACGCGCGGCATCGACGTCGGCGCCAAATCGGAAATCTACGATTTACTGAAAGAACTGGCGCAGAACGGGATGGCCATCCTCATGGTCTCCTCCGAGCTCGCCGAGCTCATCGCCAACTGCCACCGCATAGCGGTCATCTTCCAAGGCCGCCAGACGGGACTCCTACAACAAAAAGATTTCGACCAGGAGCTGATCATGCAATGCGCCACAGGCAACAAAACCTTCGGCATGGGAGGCAGCGACCATGAATAAACCATCCACCAACATCTGGGCCGTCGCTGAAAAATACGGCATCTTCATCATTTTCGTCATTACGGTCATCGTGTTCGGCTGCATCAATCCGAAGATGGTCTATCCTGCGCAACTGCTGGATGTTGTGCTAAGCGCGTCATGGGTGGCCGTCGGCGCCGCCGGCATGACGTTCGCCATCTGCTCCGCCGGCATGGACCTTTCCGTGCCCGGCATCATGGCCCTCTGCTGCAGCCTGCTCGCCAAACTCATCATGGACAACGGCTTATCGACGGGCTCCGCCATCATCGTCATGCTCATCATCGCCGCCTGCTGCGGCACCCTCAACGGCCTGCTCATCACGAAACTGAAGATTCCGCCGTTCATCACGACGCTCGCCACCGGCCTCTGCTTCCACGGCATCACGCAGGTCTATACAGGCAACAACGGCACGACCATTACCGCCGAACGATATGGCGCATTGGAAGTGCTCGGCCGCGGCTTCACGCTTGGCATCCCCAACAAAATCTACATCGTCATTATCGTGTATGCCGCATTGCTTTACATCTACCACAAATCCGCCTTCGGCGTAAAAATCCGCGCCATCGGCTCCAACGAGACGGCCGCCCGCGCCACTGGCATCAACGTCGATTGCACGCTCATCGCCGTCTATGTCATGACGGCTCTTGCCGCCGCGCTCGCCGCCATCCTCAACGTCGCCACGATGGCTTCCTCCTCGCCGAAGGCCGGCGATGGATTCGATCTGGAGTGCATCACGGCCGTCGTGCTCGGCGGCTCCGCTCTGTCAGGCGGAAAGGGGCGGCTGGCGGGCACCCTTGTGGGAGCCCTGCTTGTCGTATTCGTCAACCAATGCCTCAGCTTCATGAGCGCCTCCGAAGCCTGTAAAGTCATCGTGACGGGCCTCGTCCTCATTCTGGCGCTTTCGTTCAGCAGCCTCACGTCATACGCGCAACGGAAGGAGGACAGCGGAAAATGAAACAGGACAACCTTATGAAAAACAACGCCGCCACATACCTGAAAGACCATCTGATTCTGCCCGCGCTCGTGTTCTTCTGGCTGATTCTCATGGTCAGCAACCCCGCCTTCGGCAATCTTTCGGTCTATTCCGACATCCTGAAGGAAGGCGCCATGTTCGCCGTCTGCGGCATCGGCATGACGTTCGCCATCATTTCGGGCGGCATGGACCTCTCCATCGCCTCCCAGATCGCCCTGGCGTCGGTCGTCTTCACGAAAATCGTCGGCAACATCATGCCGAACTGCCCGGGCTGCGGCATCATCGCCAGCTGCGTCATCATTCTGCTACTCGGCTGCCTCATGGGACTCGCCAACGGCCTGTTGATCGCGCGGCTCCGCATTCCGCCGTTCATCGCAACGCTCGGTACCATGAACCTCTTCCGCGGCCTTGCGCAACTGGTCAACGACTCGCCTGATACCATCAAATCCATTGGTGAAAAATATCTTGTCTTCTCATCGGGAACGGAAGGCCACCACGGCTTCGCGACGGCGGAAATCCTCGGCCTGCCGCTTTTCTTCTACATCATGGTCATCCTGGCCGTTGTCGGAACCATTGTCCTGCGCCGCACTCGCTTGGGACGCAACACGTTGGCCATCGGCAACTCCCGTGACGCCGCCAGACTCGCGGGCATGGACATCCCCAACACCATCACCGCCGTCTATGTCTGGAACGGTCTTTTCACGGCCATCGCCGCCATCATGATGACCGCCAACCAAGGCTCTTCAAACTACGGCGTACCAACGGGAACGGAATTCACCGTCATCTCCGCCGTCGTGCTCGGCGGAACGGCTCTCGCAGGCGGTGCGGGCAGCATCTTCAACACGGTTGTCGCCGCCATCTTCCTCGCCACAATCTCCACGGCTCTGACGACTTACGGAGTCGGCAACAACGTCTATGGCATCTTCCGCGGATGTATCCTCGTCTTCGCCTTCTCCCTCTACACAATCCGTCTCTTCGCCGCCCGCAAGCCAGCGAACGCCAAGATCTTGCAATACGCGACAGCCGCCATCGTGGCCGTTCTTATCATCGCCTCCGTCGGCCTCGGCATACACAACCGCGGCACAGCAAAAACGGTCAAAGAAGGACAACTTGTATTCGGCTGGTCCGTCTATGACATGTCCAATCCGTTCTTCATCCCCATGGACGCCGCCGTCCGCGAACAGTGTGAAGCCCTTGGCGTCAAACTGCTTCCGACGCATGACCAGAAAGGCGACGCCACGGAGATGGTCACAGGCGTCTCCGCCCTCATCGCGCAGGGCATCGACGCCCTGCTTGTCTCGCCCTGCAGCCCCGAATCCATGAGCGCCATCACCGCCAAGGCTAGCAAGGCGAACATTCCCGTCGTCGTGCTCGACATCGGCACGGGCGGCGCCAAAATCAACGCCTTCCTCCGCTCCGACATGTACGGCGGCGGCGCGAAGGCCGGCCAGTATTTCCTCGACGTCATGAAGCAAGGCCTCTATCCCGACATCACCAGCAAGAAGGTCGCCATCATCAAATGCGAGACGTCCGCCACTTACGCCATCACCCGAGGCGAAGGCTTTAAATCTGCCGTCGTACCAGCAGGTTACACAGTTGTCGAAGAACAGCACGGCAACTCCAACAAGAACGAGGCCTACAAGATTATGCGTGTTTATATCTCCAAGTACCGCAATGACTTGGCGGCTGTCTTCTGCGAAAACGACGAAATGGCCATGGGCGCCATCGCCGCCGTTGACGAAGCGGGCCTCACAGGCAAGATTCTCATCTATGGCTTCGACGGCAACGACGACGCCAAAGCCGCCATCAAGGAGAAGAAGCTCGGCGGTACCGTCGCTCAGGACTCCCACCGCATCGGCGCCATGGGTACGGAAATCGCCTACAAGATCGTGAAAGGCGAAAAGATCGAGGCAAGTGAAGTCGATAAGGACGGCAACAACGTCTTCCTCGTTCCCGTCTCCATGATCGATCGCGATGGCAATGTGCTGCCGTAGAAATTCTTAGTTGCTAGAAGCTCTGGAAGGATGACACAATTCGTTGCTACTTAACAAACTGCATCGCAAAATACTAAAATCAGAAAACATAGATTGATAAATATCAATTTGTGTTTTCATGAAAAATGTAAAAAAACACTTATCAGATTTGACTTCTTAAATTTTTGTAATTATGTTAAGCAATGTGTTTCATTGATTTAGTTCTATAGTTATGTAATTATGTAATTATCAACAAAAGAGAGGAAAAAAAATGATTTGTGACAATTGCGGTAAAGCAATTCCAGATGGTTCATTGGCATGCCCTTTTTGTGGAAGAACGTTTGTAGCTCAACCAATGCAGCAAGTTCCTGTCAACATTCCCAGCCACATGACAGAAGCAATTCTTGTGACGTTGTTCTGCTGCCTTCCCTTCGGCATTGCTGCTATTATTCAAGCATCTAAAGTTTCAGGTTTTGTCGCCAGCGGAAATATCCCAGCAGCACAGGCAGCTTCTAATGAGGCCTCTAAATATGTAAAGATTGCTTTCTTTATTGGTTTGGTTGTTGGCATCCTTTCGTTTGTTATTAATTTTTTAGGAGCTATTGCTGCTTCATAAATATATAAAAAGAAACTTTGAACAAGTCCTATATATCGAAGGATAAAGAAAGCCCTCCGCGTGGTTATGCCAAATCTGCGCGGAGGTTAAATACGTTCAGTGTGGATTGTTCGTGCGCCCAGCTGTGTAAAAGATTTCATTTCACATTTGAATACAGCTGGCGTGCCGTGAATAAATAATACGGAAATTTGTACACGTTTTTTGATAAATGAAATCATTATTCAAAAACAATGAATAGTATGGATTTCAATAGGCAGAATTCCAAACGAAATTTCATGATTTTTCCAAAAACAAGATAATTTCAGATAATATATCAATAGGCCGCCATATCTCCAAGCCGCATCTTGTTCAAGAATTACATTCCATAATTCATTCAAAAACAATGCACTTCAAATCTCTTATTCTTTGCGTTTTCGTCCTGACGTTCACATCGGTCGCTGCGGAGCATCGCGTTCCTTTGGGAAAAATCCGTACATATGATAATACTAACAACTGGTTCCGCGAACATGAAGACAACTTTCCAATGGCGGGCAAAGTTGCAGATAGCCTAGCGGAATTCTCCACGTCGTTGTGGTTCCGCGTGACCAAATATCCCATAACCAATATGAAAGAGCATCGTGACATGGCGTCGCTCTTCAGCCGCGGCTGGAGTCAGGAGCTACGGCTTACGTCAACTGGCAAACTGATGAATTTCTATTGTCTGACCAACCGTGAAGCGTATTTTGCCGCCTCCCCCCATGTGTTTCTCGGGCACTGGACACATGTAGTCACGACCTTCTCCGTTGTGCAGCAAAAAGTTGTGACTTACGTCGATGGTATCAAACAAGGCGATTACAAAGGCCCGCTCACCCCTGTGCGCCCACAAGCGAAAGGCTGTCATTTGACTGTCGGGCAGGCTCCCGACCACTGGAATCCATTTGACGGCGACATCGCGGATATGCGGTGGTTCGACCACGCCTTGACGGAAGCGGAGGCCAAAGAGCTTTTTGCCAATCCGCTGCCCGAAATCGCCAAGCAATTGGGACAAGAAGAGATATTCCAAAAACTGCTGAAAATCTATCCTGTCGCCGCACCGTTGGGCGACAAGATGATTCTTCCAGACCAGCAATTTGACAAAAAAGCATCAACTGTCAAAGAGCTGCATATCGTATTGGCGCCAGGTGAATACGAACCAGCCGCTCTTGCCTTGCATGCCCCGACAGATCATCTGCAAGGCCTAAGTGTCTGCGTGGCAAAAGATTTGAAAAATACTTCCGGCAATGTGCTTCCAGCCTCCGCCATCGATCTTAAGTATGTGCAGTGCTGGTATCAAGGTGGTACGGCATGGGAAGGCATCAACGCCGATAACAATGTCGCCAAACTCGTGCCAGAATTGCTTGTCAATGACCCGAATCTGATCATAATCGATGCCATCACGGATAGCCAGTATGTCAAACTAGGGGGATCCGATGGACAGATCGCGCGAAATATTCATTCCCAAAAACAAACCCCTGGCTCACGTTGGGAGCTTCATTTTCCAATTACCGACAACAATGACATCCGCGACACAAAGACTCTCCAGCCTCTCAATCTGAAAAAAGGCCAAACGCGTGAACTATTCGTGACCGTCCACGCTCCGAAAAACGCCACGCCCGGCGAATACGTCGGTCGTTTGGAATTCCGTCTGGGTGGCCCGCTTGTGGCCTCGATTCCGCTGAAAGTCACAATCCTGCCGTTCAAACTGGCGACGCCACGTCTAGCCTACGATCTTACAAAACCATTTATTCCATCACTTTACTACACCAACGGAATGAATCCAAAAGCATCGCCAGAGCTGAATCCGATGAATCGTTCCACAGAGCAAATCGCCGCCGAATTGGCCAATCTCAAAGCACATGGCATCGACAATCCATTTAACTACCAGCTTCAGACGGCTCCGTTTGATTTGGAATTTCTTCGCAAAATGCTGCGAATGCGCAAAGAGGCGGGCCTTTCCAACCGCCCTGCCTTCCTCTCCGGCCCGGAATCCAACATGGGAAAAGGCTACAATGATTCCGACGAAGCGATTGCCGATCTACGCCAAAAAGTCCGAAACATCATGGCGGTCATCAAAGAGGAATGCGGCCATTCCGATGTCTATTTCTATGGCGTCGATGAAGCGAGCAAGGAAAAAGTCACCGCGCAGAAAAAGCTGTGGGATGCCATCCATGCCGAAGGCGGCCGTATCTTCACGTCCGATTGCTCTATTCAATGCTTCGGTGCGGACCTCGACGGCAAGTTGCTTGACCTGTTGACGTTATGCCGAGACTCATCTCCCAAGTTTGCAGCCAAACGCCATGCTACAAACGGCCTGATTTTCAGCTACGGCAATCCGCAGGGCGGCGTGGAAAATCCATTGATCTATCGCCGCAACTACGGCATCCGTCTGTGGAAACACAACTACGATGGTTTTGCAACCTATTGCTACTACGAGTCTTTTGGCCATCCATGGGACGATTTCGACAACCAGCACTATCGCGACCATAATCTCGTCTATCCAACCGCCGATGGCGTAATCGACACGCTTGCCTGGGAAGGTTTCCGCGAAGCGGTCGATGACATCCGCTACGCCTGCACGCTCGCATTGGCCATCCAAAACAATCCCGCCCATCCGCAAGCCAAAGCCGCCAAGGCATTTCTGGATGCCATGACTGGCGAGGAGCCCGACCTCAACGCCCTCCGCCGTGATATCATCGCTTGGATTTTGAAGTTGCGGAAATAGGCGCATCGGATAGCTTTGCCCACAGTGCAAACAGCCTTTCGATTCTCCACGATTTTATCATAAATCCATACATTTTCGGAGTGGCATTCCGAATTTGTATGGATTTTGTTTGTTTTGTCCAAAATCAAGCTTGCTGAGATAGACAAGTTGCCAAAATCGACAGCATTTGGAAAATACGGAGTCATTTCCTTTCTAAACCTACAAATATCATTATGTATTTTAACACAAAATGAGAAGATTGCAAACATAAATTCTTATCTTTTGCCAACTACTTCAAAGTGGAACTTAAGTCACATGATATCTAGTTTTTTTGCTAAATATCATACCATGGTAAAACATATACTCTCCTTGTGAACAGTCGTTATACCAGTAAATACAGAGTTTATATCTTCTGCAACTTCATAATCAAAGTCGCTTTTATGAACAATAACTAAACAATACAGTTATAATATATAACAAAAGCAATAATTTTTCTATGGTTTAAGACAAGAAATCGGCACGACATGGACACCGTCGTCACGCGTATAGGCGAACTCGCCTCCCGTGACCACCATCAGAATGTCCGGCTCGGCCAACGGGCATTGCTTCTCCGTTTCGTTATATTTGCGTATCAGCCTTTTCACATCAAGAAGATGCTTGGCCCCCTCCTCGATTTCAAATGAACCGAGCTTGATTTCAATCAAGGCATAGCGACCATCCTTCAGATGTAGCACGGCATCGCATTCAAGGCCATAGCGGTCACGATAATAAGAGAGCCGTCCCCCAAGCCCAAGGGAATAGGCTTTCAGATCACGCATGACCAGACTCTCGAAAATAAAGCCGAAAGTCTTGAAATCCTTCAGGAAATAATCAGGCTTCACACCAAGCGAGGCCACGGCGACGGAAGGGTCGCACAAGCCGCGCTTTGGAGTGGCACGCATGTCGGACGCGCTTCTTATGGCAGGGCACCAGGCTTCGATATCAGTGACAACGAATAACTTGCGCAAGGCTTCCAGATAGGAGTCGAGTGTCGGCATCGACACCTCCTTGATGGACAGAACATCCTTTCGGATGCTCGCCTTGCTTGCCAATGTGGATATGTTGCGTGCATACGATTTCAGCAAAGCCGCCGCCAGCCCCGCATCTCTTGAAACATGGTCGATTCTGGAAATATCGACTTCCGCCACATTGCGGACATAGTCCTCCGCGATGAAGAGTCTTGCTTCGTCATCCTTCGCATTCAATGCGGAAGGCCATCCGCCGCGGCATGCGGCAAAAATCAGCCGCTCCACTGACAGGCTACCTCTCGCACCATCAATGGGTTCGTCAGGGTGGTTGAACAGTTCTGCTAACGATATCTGCCCGGATGACTCGCCTGATTCAAACAGCGACATGGGTGCCATCTCCAGACGCGAAATCCTGCCAGTACCCGTATGTTTGATTTGCGTGTCGTCCACGACTACAGAGCCTGTGAGAATGAAGAGGCCTTTTTCGTCGCTTCGATCCACGGAGACGCGTACGGCATCCCACAGGACCGGAGCAAGCTGCCATTCATCAATCAGCCGCGGTTTTTCCCCCTGCAATAGCATTGAAGGCTTGGTCGAAGCCAACTTCAAATAGCCATCCTGAAAGTCTGGATCTTGCATTTCCAAGACACTCTTTGCTCGTTGTTTGCCTGTGGTGGTTTTGCCGCACCATTTTGGCCCCACGATGAGGGTGGCACCGACGGAACGCAGACGCAAGTCCAGTTCAGCATCAATGATTCGCGGCAGGTATTTCATCTCAACTCCTTTTCAACTGATTTTCAATAACTTAAAAGGTTATTCCATCTTTCTTGCCATTTTTCCGGTCTTCTTCTACGATACATCCGTTTTACATTTTTGCAAGAATTCATTTTGCATTTTCGCGGTGTTTTGTTTTGCATTTTCGAGGTGTTTTGTTTTGCATTTTCGCGGTGATTTGTTTTGTATTTTTGGGATGACATGGTCTGAAGCGTCACCAAAAGCCGAAAATCAAGCGGATAATTTGAAAAAACAAAGGCGGAACTTTACGTTATCGTGTTTTATTATCCTAACTGTACAGATGACTGACAATTTATAACGGAGAAAAGACATGATGAAACCGATACTGACAAGTGCGTTGATGCTGATGACGTTGTCGGCGGGCGCGTTCACCGTCACGGAGGCAGGAAAACCTGCGGCGGAAATCGTCGTGGACGCCAATGCGGCAGCACCAATCGTGAAAGCCGCAGAGGAATTGCAGCATTGGATAAAAGAGATTTCCGGTGCGGAACTGCCGGTTGCAAAAGCATCATCTGAAAACATAAAACACCATATCCGTTTGACTTGCTCATCCGATATTCTCGCCAGTTTTCCGGACGTGGCGGCAAAATTGGCGGGCAACGATGGTTACGCGTTCAAGCAACGCGGCGACGAGTTGTTCGTGCTCGGAAGCGTCCCGAAAGGCGTGCTGAACGGCGTCTATCAGTTGCTTTTCAAGAATACGGACATCATCTGGGCGAGGCCTAATCTCGAATTCGGCACGCTGTTCACACCAAATCCAAATCTCGTCTTCAATATGACGGATTTCATCGACACGCCATATTTCTCCATGCGCGGCTGGCAGACACGGTACGGCGCAACGGAAGACGAATTCATCTGGGCCGTGCGGAATCTCTCCAGTTGGACATCATGGTCGCCTGGCCAACGGAAGGAGAACGACACGTATGGCATGATCAAGGAGATGTTTTTCGGCCACAACATCACGGGAATGTACATCACGGCGGACAAATACTACCAGTCGCATCCGGAATTCTTTCCCGAAATCAAAGGCAAGCGGGTGGATTTCAACCACGCGAAACGCAGGCCGCAGCTGTGCTTCACGAACCAGGAGATGATCGAATGCTTCAAGAAAGAATTCGAATACCACGTCCAACGGGTTCCCGGATGCAAAATCTACGGCATTTTCGCGGAAGATAACTACGAATTGTGCCAATGCGCCAAATGCCGAGAAGACATTAAGTTACCTGATGGGCGCATCTTAAAGCACAGTGATCCGGATTTCCAATCGACCCGTTTCTTCCAATTCCTTACACCGATTGCGGAATTCGCCAAGAAACGCTTCCCGGATATACTGATTTCAACTTACGCCTATTTTTTCACGGAAATTCCACCGGCCATCGACGTGCCTGACAATGTCATCATTCTAACCTGCCCCATCTACAAAAATGTAAAATTTCCAATGGCAACTCCACAGAACGCGGCGACGTTCGACAAGCTCAACGGCTGGCTCAAAAAGACGGACAAGATGATTCTCTACGATTATTTTGGCCTGACACGCAAGTTTCCGCGACCAGTCGATGTCTCCGCGGCGGCGGACTACAAATATCTTTATGAACATGGTGTCCGTTTGACGCATTCCGAAATCATGAGTGACAATTTCCGGAGAACGGATCCCGAAAAGGATCTCGGCATCGCTGTATGGGATTGTAACTCAATCTATTACTGGACTATGTCGCAGCTGGTGTGGAATCCCTATCAGGATATCGACGCGCTTCGCGACGAATATCTGAAGCGTGTGTTCGGCCCTGCGGCCGCAGACATCAAAGAGTATCTCTCCTATACGGAAACCGCTTGGCGTGCATCTTCACAACCTTCCACTTGGTCCACCGATGGCGATGTGAGCTGGGCAAAA
Organism: Victivallales bacterium; assembly: GCA_017964325.1. The sequence continues at coordinate 11,012 of JAGCSE010000181.1, forward strand.
GTGGCGGAGCTTGGTTTCGTTCCAAAATGCCGTGCGGCATTGGAACGCGCACGCAGCAGAAATCTGTCTGAAAAATCACATAAGATGTTGGAACGGTTAGCGTTGACGTTTGACGACAACGACACGCTCAAGCTGGATGAGATGAAAGCGAAATGGCTGGCGCAATTCCGTGCCGATCCCGCGAAAAAACAGAACATGGTCATCAATCCAGGCTTTGAGACGCTGAAAGAACAGGCTGCCGCGAAGGGCATCGACTGGGTTGGATCACCATTCGAAGGCTGGAGTTTCTGGAAACAATTCGATTATGGGACATACGGATGCCGTCCAGGCGAAGGCGTTGACGGTTCCAATGCCGCCTATTTCGAAGGCGCGGCCCATGCGTTCTATCTGCAGAAATTCAACGTCTCGTCTGGTCAAGCCTATCTCTTCCGCTGCAAGGCAAAAACGACAGATGCCGATGATTCCGTGCAACTTACAGCACGTTGGCAGAACGAAAAATCCGCATGGGTCTGCGTCTCCGACAACCGCGACTTCTATGCGGAAGGTCTCGTGCCGAACAAATGGTTCCAATATGAAGGCGTGGTCGTCGTTCCCAAAGGCGCATCACAGATGGTGCTGCATCTTGGTTCACGGCAGAACAAAGGACGCATCCTCTTCGACAATGCAGAGGTATATCGCTTGAAATGAATCACATCTAGGAAGGGGGTCCCGCGTGCGCAAAACGGAAGACAGGAGGGCAAGGCTTTTTGAGTTTTCCATGGCCTTTTTGTTTTTTGAAGCTTGCCCTATTCTTTCACTACTTTGTTACCTTCCACGACAACGTTCGTGACGGTCTCCGGATCAATATAGACGCCGGGCTTCGGGACGTTCGGCGTCTCTATGTATGTGTTGTTCACAATCTTCACGTTGTCCGCATGCGTCAGGTAGAAGCAGCCGCGGTAGTCCTTCGGATTCTTGCGTTTCTGCGGATTGCGGAACGTGTTGTTGCGGAACGTCACGTTGCCTACCGAGCTGATGAAGGCGACCATGCCGTAGCTGTCTGTGAACGTGTTGTTTTCGAACAGGATGTCGTGCAGGATCGGATAGCGCGTGCGCTCTGTGGAAGGATCGGTCTTCATATAGACGCCCATGTAGATGTCTCTGACTTTGCCGTCGTTGCGCACTTCGCTGGGGTCGGACTGCTCGAAAGAGCAGTCGCGCACGACGATGTTTCCAGCGCCGTAGCCTTCGCTCCAGACGTTGAACGTATAGCCTGTCTCGATTTTCAGGGCGCCCATCTGACTGTGGCGGAAACGGCAGCGCTCCACCGTGATGTCGTGGCCGAGCAGCAGGATGCCGCGCGCACGGTTGTCGTGGAAGAAGCAGTCGCGCAGGATGACGTTGTGGGAGTTGAAGTTCCAGTTGAAGATGATGAAGCCATCGAATTTTTGTTCTGGAACTGGCTGGTCAAACGTGATTTCGACCGTTCCTGCGGCGCGGTCGATGACCTTCACGGATTTGATCGGCGCCTTGAAACCGCTCGGCGAATAGTCGCCCTGCCGCAGTTCCAGCGGCGCGCCCGGAACGAAGCTCCATAGCGTGCTGCGGGCGTTCTGCGTCGTCACGGAATACTCGCCCGTCTTGCGGCAGAACGCCGAGCAGTCATGGACGTTGAGGCAGTCGTCCGAACCGTAGCAGAAGTCGCAGTTCAGCATTTTGAAATAGCCGAGCGACTGGCCGATGTGGCAATGGTCCGCCGTGCAGGAGATGACGCGGCGTTCGTCGTCCTGCGGCGGGCGGATGTTGACGCGGATGAACTGCGTATATTTCTGTTTTCCAGTGATCAGCGTCGCATGGCCGGGCGTCGAGAGGATGTCGATGTCCTCCAACGTCAGATGGCGGTTGTTGGACATGTTCGTGCAGTTCATGTCATAATAATAATGTTGCAGACGGTAGATCTGGCCGACTTTGAAGCCGTTCGGCGCGTGTTTGATGCGCATGACATTGCCGCTGATCCATTCGATGTTCGGTTTGTTGCCGCCTTTGAACATCTCCAACGCGCGCTCCATGTCGCCTTCGTAGCCAATGGATTTCACAGTAGGATCCCATGGCGACAAGAACGCCATGCGCGAATCCTTCGCGGGATAGTCTTCGTAGTGGATGAACTTCAGATCATAGCTTCGATTCGTCGTGGCAACGACTTCCACAAGACTCGCCAGCGGCTCGCGCTCCCAGTCCCAGTCGAATTTCATGTTTTTCACGACGACGCGGTCGCAGCCGTTGATGTACATGCTGCAGTTGCGTTTGCGGTAGCAGATGAACCGCGCGCCTTTGCCGTCCAGCGTAAAGTCCTGGATATCCGTGACTTTGATGGGATTGTCGTCGTCGAAACAACGATAGTCGCCGGGAGCCAGTTCCAAGACGGACGCCTTGTTTTCGCGGCAGTAGGCGATCGCCTTGTTGATGGCGGCGAAATTGTGGTCGTTCTCCGTGGAGAAACCGAAATCCGCCGCTTTCACGACGGGGCCGCCCGTCTCGCGCGGACGTTCCACGTCGAACTCCTCCGCGCCTTTCGGCAGGTCGCCGTAGTCGCCCGCGAACGGTTCGCCGCCAGCTGGAAGGAACTGGTCTCCAGGCATTTCGAACACTTCGAAATCCGATACCGTGAATTTGATACGGTTGTGGGTATGGAACTGTAGCGAATAGTCCGTCATTTCGCCCGTGCGGAAACGGAATTCATCGATCTTGTCACCGCTGTAATCAGTAATCGTTTTTGCAAAAGTATCTTTAGTATGGCTTCCGACAGAGCGCGGCCGGCACAGGATCTGCAGCATGGCCTTTTCGGCGCGGCCTGGCTCGACTTTCAGCCGCAGCTTGAGCATATAGCGTGTGTTTGGCTTCAGCACGCCGACCTTCAACCACAGCTGCGGACGCCATGCCGTGTCTTTTGGAGCGTTCAGTGTGTCCGCCGTGAAGGACTGGCCGTCCTCCGCGATTTTCACGTCGCCTGAATATTCGATTTTCGTTGTGTCGCCAAAGCCTTTCACGAGGCTCGTCCGTGCGGAAACGGGGGCGGAGACGGCCGTCAATGCCGTCAATAGACATACCATGTATCGTGGGGACATAATGCTCCTTGCTTTTTTACGATTGTTTTAATCAAGCCATATTACCTTACTATTATAGCTTGCTTTCTAATGGTGTCAACTTGGAAAAAAGCGAAAGGCGTATTATGTTATGTAAGCAAAATGGAGAATACAACATGAGTAGAGAAGAACTTACATTCACGGTGTTTCTAATTCATCAACTAGCGGAGGTATGGGGGCAATCGCCATCGCAAGTATATGAACGCTTGGTGAAAGCGCATATTTTGGATGAATATGTCATACGGCATTATGATGTCCTTCATACGCTGGGGCGTGACTATTTGATAGACGATATCACCAGTTTTCTGAAGGAGAAGGCTGGATGATATTATACCATGGTAGCACGTACGAAATCAGGGAGCCGAACGTTTCTTTTTCCAAGAAGAATTTGGATTTCGGTTCAGCATTCTATATGACTGCTTACCGTCAGCAAGCGGAAAAGTGGGCTTTACGCAAAGCCGTACGTCAACGTCGATTACCAATTCTGAATGTCTATGAGATGACAGATGATTGGTCGCCATACAAGACGCTTGTTTTTGAAGACACAAACGTTCAATGGCTTGATTTCGTCTGTTCGTGCCGAAATGGCGAGCCAATCTATTTGGATTATGATTTAGTGCAAGGTCCAGTCGCGGACGATGTTGTTTTTAAAGCGGTAGATCTTTATCGCCGAGGCATTTGGGATGCCGAAAGAACATTACGCGAACTACGTTTCTTTGCACCTAATACCCAGACAGCGATCATTTCTCAAGAAATGATTGAAAAAACATTGACGTTTAAGGAAGCCAAGTTTTTGGAGGTGGAAGATGACGGATTATAAAGACCTAGTAGCCGTCTATCGCCAGAATCTGGAGGAGGACATTATCATGCGTCTGGCGGAGCTGAAATCCATTGATTTACGCAAGGCCATGGACATTTACTACAAAAGTCGCCTTGCACGTCAAATCCGAGCAGGATTGTATGGCATTGACAATATGGATGCACGTTATCTAGCGGTCGATTTAGTGGAAAACGAGCCAGAATTGTTTGAGCCACAGAAGCCAACACCTGTTAGCGATAAGAAGCCATGAACACAACGGCGGCAGATCATGAATTGGTCTGCTCCTTCATGTATTATAACAGCTTCAAAGGCAGTCATCTGCGACATGATTAAAAAAATTCTTCCCCAAACGTTTTATCATGTTGTTGAAGGATATTATTTTCAAATAATGTTTTGTTTATTGTTTTCTATAGAACAAGAATTTTCGTGGATTCTCTTGAAGAAAATATCCTATAAAGCATTCATAATTGATTGATAAATGCAATTGGTATATATTCGGCATTCCAAGTAGTATCATTGCAAAACCAAAAGTGAATGCCGTTGAGATAAGCTTCTTTTGCCAACATTTTTTAAAGGATTGCCCAATGCAGAATGGTGATGTACAACAATTTATAGATGATTTATACTATGGTGAAGAATTATTATTACGATATAATAAGCAAAAATTCTTCATACAGGGCTGGAAAAACAAAGACACATATCACATGGAAATGATTGAAATCGAAGCAGACAAGCCAGATGGCCAAGTGATTAAGAAATGCTGGTCATATTCAGCAAATACAATGCGTGAATGTGCAGTGGCTTTTCTCAATGAACCATTATGGGATGGAAAAACATTCTGGCAGGCTGAAAGCGATATGACTCAATGTGACTGGTGGACATAGAGTTAACTTGTCGAATTTCCCCTGAAACTTTGGAGGAACAGGTGATGTTCAATAACTTATGGTATGTGAAAACAGACAAGTTCAAGAATATCGACGATTTACGCGAGTGGATGAAATACCAAGGGCATCTATGGTTTTTCATCAACGAGCAGTATTATTTCATGACGGGAAGCCGCAATTACAATGCAAAAGGCGAAGTGGTTCCATGGTGGTATATTACCAAAGGCGATTACCGTAATCCTGCCGTTACCGAAAAGGAACTCGCCAAAATCCTCTGGGAGTTTTGGGATGTTGAAGATGTATGGAAGGCGAAAATCTTCGACGGCAAGAGCTTTGCCGAGAATTTTGATGAAATCATCTTTTTCAGTTAATTAGCATATTCGCCGCCTGTCGAATGCAGGCGGCGAATTTTTGCCCTTATTTACCTTAGTATTATAGCGTCCTTTCCAATCGTGTCAATTTGTCTGTTTATATCATCCAAGAATGGCTATTCCAAATCATTTGCTGCTCAAGACAATATCATCGAAACGGTTATAGGACGATATTGGGGCGAGGAAGCGGACATTCTTGTCACCCAAGGCCGCGAAATGGGCCCGTCCGCATTCGATTTTCGCCTGCTGTTGAGGCGGAAGCTGGTCAAACAAATCCGTGCCTTTTGTCTCGACGACAAAGAACAGCCTGTCCTGCCCGTCCTTTTCCACAAGTATCGCCCAATCAGGGTTATAGGTGCCAAGCGGCGTCGGAATCTTGAACCAGTCAGGCAGTTTGGCAAAAACTTTCACATCTTCATTGGCGTCCAGTTTTTCGGCGAACTCACGCTCGATATCGGAATCATAGACAGTGTATTCATAGATGCCTTTGTTGGGCGTGGCGACCATATTCTGATTCAAATACCCCACAAGCTCTTCGCTCTCAAAGAGTTCTTGCGCCCAAATGCCGTCCGCCCCATTGAGCTTATGGTATTTGATTCCATCGACGATGAATTTAGCCATCACTTCTTTTATGATGGCCACCGCACCGTCGATGAACATCTGCGGATTCTTCCTGAAGTCATCAAGCCGTTTCGAATCGATGAGAATCTTTGCCAGTGAACGTCGTGTAAGATTTGTTTCGTTCTGAAGATAACTAATGACATCCGGATAATCAAAGTCTTGGAATGTGAACGGCAAGGTGTTGCCTTTTTCGTCCGACACGGTGACACCCGCCTGTGTGACATTGATTTTCCCTTTGCCATAAATGTATTTAGGATAGGTGACGACCAGTTTGGATTCGTCCATCAAAGCCTTTGCGCATTCGTCCACGAGTTTTTCAGGGTCGAAATTCACGCGGAACGTCGTCTTGTATTTGATGCGTTCCCACAACGCCTTGAATTCCGG